>DATJQV010000023.1 GCA_035505375.1 bacterium
ACCCGGCCTCAACTTCATCGTGCCGTTCATCGAGCGCCTCATCAAGGTGGACATGCGCGAGCAGGTCGTCGACGTGCCGCCGCAGGAGGTCATCACCAAGGACAACGCGACGGTGACAGTTGATGCCATCATCTACTACGAAGTGACCGATCCGGTGAAGGTGCTGTACAACGTCGCCCAGTTCCGGCTGGCCACGATCAAGCTGGCCCAGACCAACCTGCGTAACGTCATCGGCGACATGAGCCTCGACGAATCGCTCACCTCGCGCGAGCGTATCAATGCCCGGCTGCGCGACGTGCTGGATGAGGCGACCGACAAGTGGGGAGCGCGGGCGACCCGGGTCGAGCTGCAGCGCATCGAACCGCCGTCGGACGTGACTGAGGCGATGCACCGTCAGATGAAGGCGGAGCGCGAGCGACGCGCCGTGGTGCTCGAGGCCGATGGCATCAAGTCGGCAGCGATCCTCAAGGCCGAAGGCGAGAAGCAATCGAGAATCCTGCAGGCCGAGGGTCAGGCTTCGGCCATCCAAAAGGTTGCCGAGGCCGACAAGTACCGGTTGCTGACGGTTGCCGAAGGCGAGGGACAGGCAATCGAGCGAGTATACGGCGCCATCCACAACGGGAATCCGACTAAGGACCTCATCACCATCAAGTACCTTGAGGCGCTGGCGAAGATGGCCGACGGCAAAGCGACCAAGCTGTTCGTGCCCTACGAGGCCTCCGGAGTCATGGGCAGTCTCGGCATGATTGCCGACGTGCTCAAAGAGAAGAAAGAGGAGCCGGAGACCCCAGCCAAAGGGTAGGCGTCTGATATCGGGACCGGCGGCGTCGGGGCTTGAACCTGCGCCGCTGGTCGGCACAATGGGCACACTTTGACGGGTACAGAGCAGAACGGCCGGTCTATCGGGTGGCACCAGTTGACCACTGATGCGGCGTTGGGGCGCGTTGAATCCCGGCCGGACGGTCTGACCGCGTCGGATGTCGAAGCCCGCCGCGCTCGTTTCGGGCCGAACGAGCTCGTCGAGCGCGGTGCGCGTACGGTCTGGCACATTCTCTTGGAGCAACTCAGGTCCGTCATGGTTATCGTACTGCTCATCGCTGGCGTTATCTCGCTGGCGCTGGGCGAGCTCACCGATGCAATAGCCATTATCGCCATCGTCCTGCTGAATGCGATTCTCGGTCTGGCGCAGGAGTACCGGGCGGAGAAGGCGATGCGGGCCCTGAAGTCGCTGGCGGTTCCGGTAGTGAGGGTGCGACGCGACGGGCACCTGCTCGAGGTCTCGGCTCGCGACGTAGTGCCCGGCGACGTGGTCCTGCTGGAAGCGGGTAGCCACGTACCGGCCGACGGACGACTGCTCGAAGCCGCCAACCTGCGGGTGCAGGAAGCGACTCTCACCGGGGAATCGGAACCGGTCGAGAAGCACTCCAAACCGGTAGGCGGCACCGACGTCGCGCTCGGCGACCGGCGCAACATGGTCTACATGGGTACGGCAGTCGTGGCCGGGCGTGGCGCGGTCCTGGTCACGGAAACCGGGATGCGGACCGAGCTGGGCCGCATCGCTGAGATGCTGCAATCGGTGCAACGGGAGTCGACGCCGCTGCAGAATCGGCTGGAACAGCTGGCCAGGGGGCTGGCCATAGCCGCGCTGGTCGTCGTCGCCATCGTATTCTGCCTCGGCATGCTGCGCGGGGAGCCGTTCCGACTGATGTTCATGGTTGCGATCTCAATGGCCGTTGCCGCGGTGCCGGAAGGTCTACCCGCGGTCGTGACCATCGCCCTGACCCTCGGGGCCCGCCGTATGCTCGCGCGCAAGGCGCTCATCCGCCGGCTGAACGCGGTCGAGACGCTCGGTTCGGTGACCGTCATCTGCTCAGACAAGACCGGTACCCTTACCGAAAACCGAATGACCGTGACCGCGCTGGCCGTGGCCGGGCACCACCTCGAAGTCACGCCGGACATGGATCTCCGTTCACCCTTGCTCGACTGCGGACGCGCCCCGGCGCTCACGCTGCTCCTGGCCGGTGGGGCGCTCTGCAACGACGCGCTGATCGAGCGCGACGATGCGGGGCGGACGCGCGTCGTTGGTGACCCGACCGAGGGTGCGCTGGTTACCGCCGCTGACCGGTTCGGACTGGCCAAGGCCGAACTGGACTTGGCGCTGCCGCGCATCGCGGAAGTGCCCTTCTCATCCGAGCGGAAACGGATGTCTACCGTCCACCGCCTGGGTGAATTGAAGGCGACGCCGAGCGGGCGTTGCATCGAAGAAGCGCTGGCCGACGTGCGTCCGGGCGCAAGCCACGTCGCTTTCACCAAGGGAGCCGTGGACGTGATGCTCGGACTGTCACAGTCCGTCTGGATAGAAAACCGCGCCGAGCCGCTGGACCCGACCTGGCGCGCCCGGATAACGGAGTCGAACGCCCAGCTTGCCGGCAAGGGAATGCGCGTCTTGGGCCTTGCCTTCCGGGCAATGGCGGAAGCTCCGGCCTTCAACAGGGACAGCGAGGTCGAGCAGGGGTTGGTCTTTGTCGGGCTTGCCGCCATGATCGACCCGGCCCGACCCGAGGTGCGGGATGCGGTCAGCGAATGCCGGACCGCCGGCATCAGGCCGGTGATGATCACCGGCGACCACCCGCTGACTGCGCGCTACATCGGCTCGGAACTGGGTATCGAAAGCGCGGCATCGGTCGTCACCGGAACTGAGCTGGCGCGGATGGACGGCGCGGAACTGGCGAGCGTGGTCGGCACAACCGCGATCTACGCCCGCGTCGCGCCCGAACACAAGTTGCGGATTGTCGAGGCGCTCCAACAACAGGGGCAGATCGTGGCCATGACCGGTGACGGCGTGAACGACGCGCCGGCGTTGCGCAAAGCCGACATCGGCGTGGCGATGGGCGTTACCGGTACGGATGTGTCCAAAGAAGCGGCCGACATCGTCCTGCTCGACGACAACTTCGCCACCATCGTGGCCGCCGTGCGGGAAGGCCGGGCGATATATGACAACATCCGCAAGTTCATCAAGTACGTGCTCTCGGCCAACGCGGGCGAAATCTGGGTCATGCTCATCGCTCCGTTCCTTGGCATGCCGCTGCCTCTGCTTCCATTGCAGATACTCTGGATAAACCTGGTCACGGACGGGCTGCCCAGTCTCGCCCTGAGCATCGAACCGGCCGAGCGCGACGTAATGAGGCGGCCGCCGCGCAACCAGAAAGAGAACATCTTCGGCGAGGGCCTGGGCGTGTTTATCATCTGGGTCGGCTTGCTGATGGCGGTCGTGTCTCTCGGAATGGGGTTCTGGTCCTGGCGTGGCGGGGATCCCGGCTGGCGCACCATGATTTTCACGGTCGTGACCATGTCGCAGCTCTTCCAGTCGCTTGCGGTCCGGTCTAACCGGGACTCGATATTCCGCATCGGGTTCCACACCAACCCGGCCATGCTCGGCACGTTCTTCGTGACTCTAGCGCTGCAGATGGCGGTCATCTACCTTCCGTTCCTGCAGGGCATCTTCAGGACGGTTCCGCTCTCGCCACGAGACCTTGGTATCAGCTTCATCCTGAGCACGAGCGTGTTCTGGGTGGTCGAGCTGGACAAGCTCGTCGCGCGAGCCATCGACCGGCGCAGGCGGCCGGCCGACGCAGCGGGATAGCGTTGAGCCTGTTGCAGAAAGAAAGGAGGAGCCGCGGCTCCTCCTTCTTTGTACTTCTGGTTGAAGTTCAGCTGACGTCGACCGTCACGATGACGTCGAAGGCAGCGCCGTTCCACGTGCCGACGAACTCCAGTGAATGCGTCCCGGTGGGCATGACGCCGCCGCCCTGCAGGAAATAGGTGTCGGAGTCGTACGATGTGCCTGCGGTTTTGGCGCCCGGGGCGGGCACATCGTCAATACTGCCGAGGCTGGGGAAGGTAATCGTCAGCTTGGTGAGAGCAACGTCGTAGTTGAATGAGTAGCTGAATTTGGTCTGAAGACCGCCGTTCAGACGCTGTCCCGTGGCCGTGATCTTCAGCTCCTTGTAGATGAGCATCTCGATCTTGCCGACGTCGGTCGTCTGCCCCTTCAGGACCGTGACCTGCGTGCCGCCGTGTCCCGGCGTGTAGGTGCCACCATGGACGCCGACGATATCCTTATCGCTGATTACCCCGTCACCGTTCAGGTCCTTCCACGCAACCAGATAGTAGTAGCCCTCGACGACGTTCTTGAACTCGAAATCGGATGAGTCGAGGACGCCGGTCTTGGAGGCGACGGTCATGACTGGGTCACCGGTCAGGTCGGCCTTCTCGTACAACGCCACCTTCGTGTTCTGCACGTCACCGGTCTGCCCCGGCTGCAGCAGCAGCGTGCCAACCAGCTTCGTGGTTTTGGTACAACTGCCCAATAATGCCACGGCGGCAACGAACGCGAACAGTACGACTTTTCTCAGCATCGAGCCTCCTTGTTCTTCGTTGACTTCGGCCTCGTTCGGTCTTGCCTGCTAGGCTCGTGGATACACATCGAGCCATGCCTGCGTATCATCTTTTCCGGATTGTAACACGTTGAAGTGGATGGTCAAGGTTTTTCGTGCCTGAACTTAGTCGAGGCCGGGTAGACACTCGTCGCGCCTGCGTTGGCTGGATTCAGGGAAAGACAGCAGCTCTTTTCAATGGGCGGTCGCAGCACCGGTCCGAGCGGGCGAGTCCGAGCGGGCGAGCTTGAAAAGCAGGGGTCAGGCAGGTATTATCAGGACGTTGATTCCCGCGCTGCTTCTGTGTCTGGCGGGCCAGCTTCACAGCGGCGATACACTTGAAGCGGTCAAGTTTGAGGGCATGCATGCCTTCGGCCCTCGCGTTCTCGCGTCGCTGGTCATGACCCAGGCCAGGAAGCCGTCGAGCGAAATCCAGCTCAGCAACGACATCGCGGTCCTGGAGGCATTCTACCACAATCAGGGTTTCCCCTCGGTCGAAATCGAAAGGCAGGTCACGCGCGGCAAGCGCCGACCGGTCGTGACGTTCAACATTACCGAGGGCCCGCGCACGCGGGTGAGCGCGATAGCGATCTCGGGTAATTCGTCGGTCGGGACGGAACGGCTGCTGAAGGAGCTGTCGGTCAAGCCCGGGCGGTTCTTTTCGCAGGCTGAGGCCGACCAGAGCAGCGGTGCGCTTGAAACCTACTATCTCAATTCCGGCTACCCGTATGTCCACGTGAAAACGGAGATCGCCCGCACGGACTCGCTGGCCACGCTTACGTTCGACATCAGCGAAGGCCAACTTTGCCACGTGAGTGACGTGCGGGTACGCGGTAACCGGACCGTGCGCGCAAGGACTGTGCTCCGAGCCTCGGAGGTCAGGCGGGGCGAGCTGTTCAACCAGGAGCACCTGCGCGAGGCACAGCGACGCCTGTATGCAACCAAGCTGTTCTACCGCGTGACGTACTACGTCATGGCGGAGAGCAGTCCGGGGACCGATTCCACCAGGCGGGAGATTCCGGATAGCGTCGTTGTCCGGTTCGACGTGGTCGAGCAGCCGTATCGGGGTGTGGCTTTCGGCGCCGGGGCCGAGGTCCCGCCGACCCGGGCAATCGTGTCGGCTAGCTGGGAGCACGACAATGTGTTCAATAGCGGCCACACGCTGATGATTGGCGGCGAGGGTGGCCCCACGCTTTCCCCCTTTGGGGACTATCGGCTGGCTTTTGATGGTACGTACCGGGTGCCATATCTGTTGTTGACGCGGGTTGACTTTCAGACCCATCCCTACTTTTCCTACGAGCGAGTTGACACGAATCGGTTGCGGGAAATAGGAATCGAGACCGGCATGAGCCGGAGCTTTGTTCCTCAGTTCACTGCCGGCCTCACCAACCGGCTCAGGCTTATCTCCGATACCGCGTCCGGCATCACCAGCTCGCTGGTGCTGACCGGTCATTATGACACCCGCGACGACATCTTCGACCCCAGCCAGGGGTTGTCCGCCCAAGTCGCGGTCGAGGGCGCGGGCGGGCCGCTTGGCGGCGAGAACGACCTCTACAAGCTGACCGGAGACGTACGATGGTATCAACGGCTGGGTATCGTGCCGCAACCGCTGGAGCAGGCGAGCGGCGACTTCGTGGTGGCGGTGCGCGCCATGGCCGGCAGCGTTCGTCCGTTTGGGAAATCAGATTCGGTTCCATACTACGAGTCATTCACCCTGGGCGGCGGCAATAGCCTGCGCGGGTACGGGGACCGTTCCATCGGGCCGGATACTTCGACCGTGGCTGGCTACCGCTATGGCCCAACTGTGGTCAACGGGAATCTTGAGTTGCGGTCGCCTTACATAGCACGCCTGGTCGGGCTGGTGGTATTCGGCGATGTTGGGGGCATGGCAAACGACCTGCGCTCACTCACGTACGAATACAGCGCGGGAGCTGGCATACGGGTAAAAACCCCGGTTGGGCCGGTTCGGCTCGACTGGGGCAAACGCCTGCGGAATCCGCCGGGAAACGACAAGGGCCAGTTCTATCTGGGGCTGTTGCATGCGTTCTAGCTTCTGGCGCATCCTGGCGGGAATCCTGATTGCGCTGGCCGCGCCGATTGTCGTTGTTCTCAGCCTCGCCGTGCTGATATTGTCGGTGGCGCCCGTGGGCAGGTACGCGCTCAGCCAGGCGCTGGTGCGAGGCGGGCCGCGGTTCGGGCTTGACGTGAGGTTCGGACGCGTAGAAGGCAATATCATGCGGAGCATCACATTTGATGACCTCGTCCTGAAACTCGGCCCTGATTCGCTGCGGGTGAAGAGGCTCTCTCTGACCTACGACCCGTGGGCTTCCATCGTGCACCGCAGCTTCTCGGCATCCGCGGCCAGCGCGTTCCAGCCCACGGTCTTTGTCAGCTCCAAACGGTCCGAGCCGCCCGGTCCGAGCAGCAAGAACCAGTACCCGCCGCTCAGGATCGGGCAGTTCAGCCTGTCCGAGGGCAGCGTGTACGTTGACACGGCTGAGCGCCTTGACTCGGTCAGCCTCACGCTGAATCTCGTGTCAGCACCGGTGCAGATGCTGATGCAGGTGTCCGATGTCAAAGCGCGCCTGAGCCGCGAACGGGTCTCGGTCAGGAACCTGGCGGGCAGCGCACGGCTGACCTCGGATTCGCTGGTAGTGACCGACCTTGTGGCGAAGACCGCGGCCTCTTCGTTGCGGGCGGACCTCAGGATGGCGTTAAGCTCCGGCGGCGTGGCGGCACGGGTTGAGAGTCTGTCCGTCAGCCTGCCGGAGTTGATCTCGGCGGTCCCGGTCGGGCAGAAGGCCGGAGCGGCGACTGCCGGGCAGCGCAGCGCGGTCCAGGGCCGATTCCGGCTGGCGGGAGGCGTGGGGCTGGAGAAGAACCAGCCATCGGCAAACGTGCGGTACGAGGCCGATGGACTCGTGTGGCAGGCCATCCGCCTGCCGGCAATCAGCGGCAGCCTGGACCTGGCGGATTCGGTCGTGCGGCTGACAATGTCCGGCGCGGATTCCACGCTCGGCAGCGCCGACGTGGCCGGGCGACTGGACCTGCGTAGGCTCGACTTCTCCGGCTCGGCGAAGCTGACCGGCGTCCGGGTGCGGCGGTTCGGTTCATCGGTGCCGAACGTGAAGGTCGATGCCGAACTGGCAGTCTCGGGTCGCGGATTCGACTCGGTCGCCGCCAACGTTACGGCCAGCGTACCTGACCTGGGTGTCGAACGGCTGGCAGCATCCGGCACTTATCTCCGGTCCGGCCAGCGTGCTTCGGTAGAGCAGTTTGAACTAAGTGGGCCGGTCGGCGCCGTCTCGGGCCACGGGAGCTGGCAGAACGGTAGAGTCGAGGCCGATGTCCGGATGGACAGCTTCAACCTCGGCATCGTGGCAAGACTTGAATCGCTTCCTTTGCAGGGCCGGGTCTCCGGCACCGTCACCTTGGCCGGTACTGCCGACACCATTCAATCGACTTCCGAGCTGTCGGTCTCGCGTCTGTCCGTGGCCGGCTTCAGCGCGACAAGGGCGCGGGCCGATTTCACCGTGGCGGTCGGACATGAGCTTTCCGGGCGGTTGCAGGCCGCGGTTGACAGCGCGAACTACAGCGGCACAGCAGTTGACTCAGTCCGGCTGAATTGGCAGGATAGTCAGTTCAGTCTCGGGGTTTGGCGTCCCGGGCTTCGGGCCGCGGCTGACGGCAGCGCCCGACTGGCGCGCGATGGCATCGGCATCAACGTCGCCGCTCTCCACCTTGTCGCCGGCCGGGAGTCGCTGGCCTTCAGTAACATAGTGCAGGTCTCTCTCCAGCGCGACTCGCTCAACGTGCAGGTTGCCGCCGAGGGGTTCGCCGGTGGAGACGTGCACGCGACAATCGCGGGCGCAGCCGGGAAGCCGCCGCGCGTTGACGCAGCAGTGAACCGGCTGGACCTGGCCCGGCTCAAGGGCATCTTCGGCATCGGCCTGGAGATGTCCGGCACCGTGAGTCTCGCGGTCAGCGGCAGCGACACGTTCCTTCTCTCGCTGGATGCTGATAAGCTGAACGTACCGGACGCTGACGTCCAACTGAGCAAGGTCGAGGGCAAGCTTCGCATCGGCCGAACGCGCACCGAAATCGACCATCTATGGGTTGTCCATCTGGACAGCAGCGCGGTTTCGGAAACCAGCGTGGTCAAGGGCTCAATCGACTACAAGACCGAGGGCGGATTCGAACCCGGCGCTGCCAATCTGCAGGCGAGGCTGCGCAACCCCGGAGCCTGGGTTGTGTTCTATCTGAAGCCGACGATTGAATTCAGGCAGGGAGGAATATACGGCGACCTGACGGTAAAGGGCAATCTGATGGAGCCGATGTTCGATGGTCGGGTCCGGATTTCGACGGCACGGCTCGGCGTTCCGGTGCTCGGGACTGTATTTGACCGGGTAAACGCTGAGCTGGTATTCGACCACAACCGTATCAACGTCGAGAAGCTCTCCGGCAGGTCAGACCACGGCACGGTAATCGTAACCGGTTTCGTCGACATCGGGCGGCAGTGGCAGGCTGATTCGCTCCGATTCCATGGCGATTTCAACGGCACGACCATCAACCCGATGCCTGAGTTATATGGCGTGATCGGCGGCAGCCTCGATGTCGACTGGACGTTGGGCAGACCCTACTCGTTGTCCGGCACGGTCAACGTCCAGGAAGCGCTGATCTCGTTCGGTTTCGGCCAGAGCGCAGTGACCGGCGTCCAGGATACGCTGCTCGTCTACGATGTCCGGGTGAAAGGCGACCGCAACATCTGGTTTCGCAATCAGCTCGCCGACATTGAGCTCGGCTGCGACCTGACGGTGCACCAGACGACCAAGGACGTGCTCTACTCGGGCGAGCTGACTTCCCGGCAGGGCACCATCTACTACCTTGACCATACCCTGCGCGTGGACAGCGGTTCGGTGACGTTCAATGGTATCCACACATTGAACCCGGACTTCAATGTCGAGGCTGAGATGCCGATTCCCGCCGCGGCGGGTAACCAGGGCTTGCCGAACAAGATCACTCTGGCGTTGACGGGCACGCTTGAACAACCGAGCTTCGCTTTCAGTTCGGACCCACCCGGATGGGATGAGAGTGCGATTATCTCCTACTTGACGCTAAGCGTCACTCCGGGAGACGCTTCGTCATTCGAGAGCAGGGACGCAGTCACCAGGCTCTTGTCTCAGCGTTTGCTCGGCTACTTCCAGACTCAGGTTGCCAAGCGGGCACGCGGGTTCGTCAATCTCGACTACCTCGAAGTCGAGAGCGGATTACTGACCGGCACCGAGGCCAGGGTTACGGTCGGCAAGTACGTCGGCCGGAACCTCTACGTGTCTTACACGCAGAACTTCGAGGGTAATCTCGCTCCTTCCTTCCGCGTCGAATACTATATCAACCGCAAGAATGAACTCGTAGCCGAAGGCACTGCCGACAGCCGATATCGGAACTCGCTTCGCTACCAGCTTAAGCTCCGCTATTGACCCATGGATAATTGACGATTGCCGAATGACGAATTCCGAATGAATCGCCAGTCGCCAATCGCCCATCGCCAATTCTGCAACGTCGCGATACCGCATACGCGACTCGACCGGCTGACCTACGAGTTTGAACCGCAACGATTCCCCGAGCTTGCGCCCGGCGACTGCGTGCAGATACGCCTTCGCGGGAAAAAGGTCAAAGGCCTCGTGCTGGAGATGCTGACCCGCAGCCCGGTGCCGACGACGTTGCCCATCGAGAAGCTGATAGAGCCGCGTCTGGTCCCTGAGCAGCTTCTGCACCTGCTGGGCTGGGTGGGTGCGTACTACTTTGGCCGCATGGGCGAGGTCCTCGGTCTGGCCCTGCCGCGCGGCATCTGCGGCTACGGGCTCAGGCGAAAGACGAAGGCCGGGCCGAGCGGGGGACAGCCGGTTCTTGTCTCCGACGTCAAGCCTTCGTCCTTCGTCTTTCAACCCTCATTCTCGGTGTACGTCCACGCCGGCCGTGATGCGCGAGAGGACGTCCTCGCCAGTTTTGTCGCGCAGGGACTGGAACGCGGGACGGTGATAGCCCTTATGCCTGAGTCAGACACGGCGCTCTGGGCGGACGTGCTGCGCTCAAGGACCGGAATCGAGCCGATCTCTTACTTCGGGGACCAGAAGGCATCGGAGCGAAAACGGGTCTGGCGCGAACTGTGCCGGGATGGACGCCGGCTCATCATCGGCGTACGTTCGGCCGTGTTCGCGCCGGTGCCGGACCTTGCCGGCATTGTCGTTCTGGAGGAGCACGACAAGGTCTTCAAGGAAGAGCGACATCCTCGTTTCAACGCCCGCGACGTGGCCATCGCCCGCGCCCGGTTGACGGATTGTCCGGTGCTGCTTTCCGACCCGACCCCCTCGGCCGAGACCTGGCTGAACCTCCGCAACGGACAGTACCGGGCAGCACAGGAACAGGTTGAGGCTGAGGTCAAGGCCAAGGTTGAGACGACGCCCCTTCCTGAACCTCAACCTCAACCTACGTCCGTCTGGTTGCCTGATACTATCGTCGTTGACATGCGTAAGCACCGGGATGACGTACTCGCGCCGGTGCTGGTGAACGAACTCAAGAACGCGAGTGCTGCCGGTGATTCTGCGGCGTTGTACATAAACCGACGGGGTCTCAGTCGCTACGTCGTGTGCCGGGATTGCGGCAGCCCGCTCTCCTGCCCGAAGTGCGCCGTCTCGTTCGTACTCTTCGCGAGCGGAAACCTCTCCTGTCCATACTGCGGACGGACGGCGGTCGCGCCGGAAACTTGCCCGGCCTGCGGCGGACCGGACTTTCGATTCAGGGCGCCCGGCATCGAGATGGCGGCAGGCGAAGTAGGCCGGCTGCTGCCTGACGCGAAGGTCGTCTCGGTCATGACTGAGACCGTTCGCCAACCTCCATTGGAACCCGGTTCAGTCATCGTCGGAACTCGGGCGCTCCTGGGCTTCCCGTGGCCGGAATGCGTGAAGGTGGTCGCCGCCCTGTCGGTTGATGCGGACCTTTGCCTGCCGGACTTCCGGGCGCGCGAGAGGACGTTCCAGGTCCTCTCGGCACTCTCACGGCGCGCGGCTCAGCACGGAGCCACGTTCGTGCTTCAGACCAGGCGGCCGGAGGACATGGCGGTACAATGTGCGGCCGCCGGGGAAGTTGCGCGCTTCCTCGACGTGGAACTGAAGCTGAGGGAGGAGTTGGGGTTCCCGCCCTATCGCCGGCTTGCGCTCATCGAACTCAGCGCGCGGAGCGCAGCGAACGCGGAGAAGCGCGGAGAGTGGCTGTGTCGGAGACTGGCCGGCGTTCGGGACGTAGAGGCGTTAGGGCCGGTGCCGGTGCGCGGAAGGACCGGCGCCGTTCAGGTCATGGTCAAGGTGGCCCGCAACGTGCGTCTGGACCGGCTCGTGACCATCGCTCAACTCGAGGCCGACGGCGTCAGAGCGAAGGTGGACATCGACTCGCTAGACACGCTATCCTAAGAGACAACCGAGGTCGGATGGCACCAGTAAGAAGCCGGAAGTCAGAGGTGGCGGAACAGGCGGCGAATCCGAGGTGCACGCCGGTAACCGCAAACTGGAAACTGCAAATCCGCTTGAAGACGCGTTCTACTTGCCGGCACTCAGGCGAGCGGCGTTCTCCCTGACGGTCTCCCAGTCTCTCGGGTAGGCATTAGTATCCAGCAGCGTTGCCGCCTCGCGGTACGCACCTCCGGCCGCTGACGTGTCCTTGAGGACCGCGTACGCCACGCCCGCGTTGTTTGCCACATCAGCCTTGAGCCCGCGCGCAGTGTCCGGCAGGTCGCGTAGCGCATGCGAATAGTACACAATGGCGCTGTCTTGAAATCCCCTGCTCTGAAACAGCCAGCCGACGTAGAACTCGATCCGGGGAGCAATGCCGCTGGGGCCGGAGTCCCTGGCCAGGGATTTGCGGAAGGACTGAAGGGAACGGTCGAGGTTGCCCGCATCGTAGTTGCAGATGGCCATGTAGGCGTCAATTGCCGCCGACTCGGGTCGGGTCGCCCGGCTCAGAAGCTTAGCAAGAGCCGCCAGCGCGTCGTACCAGCGCCGTTGTAGGTAGAACGAATCCGGCCCTTCGAGCCGCGCGGTCAGCCCGGTGGGGAACAGGACGCGTGTGCTGCTGTCGAGGGTTACGTCGCCGAGCATCCGGGTAACCGAAAGAAGGTCGGGCTTGGCGTCGACCAGGAACGGGACCGGTGCGGGCTCGGAAGGCGGCCGGGTCAGTGCTCCGACGACCAGCATCGCCAGCACGACCGCAACAATGACGACGATTCCCCACGAAACAACGCCGCCGGGGATGCGGAACTTCTTCGCCGGCCGCGGCTGCCGGATGTTCTTCATTTTCGCCACGCAGCATCTTAGCCGTCCGCGTCCGGATGTCAAACCGGCGGCGGGTGGAGAATTACTTGTCTGGGATTCGGAACGGATGCGACGGCCGAAGGGCCGGCGCGGAGCTCTGCAAAAAGCGACGAGCGATCGGCGACGAACGTACTGACAATGGCCGGGCGGGTGCTATGGCTCCGGCTTCACGCGTTGACTTCCGTCTGCGCGACGAGGAGGGTTTTCGGGTGACCCCTTACGAGTGACACAGATATGATGATGTCATAAAGCCATGGGGGGGTAGTTGTCTGCTTCTGTCAACACGCAGGGTGGGGTGACGATAGCGTCAAGCATCCGCTTGACTCGGATTCTCTGTCGTCCTAGAATTCCGAGGTTGGTGCTGGCACCGTGTGACCCGCTCCAGCTTCATGATGGGCGGGGCCAGCACTGAGCGTAGAGTTGCCGTTGGGAGGACCTGCAAAGGAGTACAATGGGTTGCGCAGGATTTCGGAATCAGGACCGTCAACTTTCGTCGTCCGAGCTCCAGGCAAGAAGTCTGCCGATACTGCTGTGCGCGCTGGTGCTGGGGACGTTCCTGGCGTCAGCGGTGCACGCCCAGGTGGCAGAAGGCTACATCCAGTTGCCGGACAGCTTCGGTCCGCTTCTGCCGCC
>DATJQV010000024.1 GCA_035505375.1 bacterium
TGAGTCGGCGGCTCCTTTTCGCTCGGTCGGCAGTTCAATCAGTCTCACCAGTGGGTTACCCCCACTTGCGGGCACTCGCTTCGCGCACAGGTACTTCCAGAGCTCCCCAGAACAGGACTCAGTGCAGTGCTTCATTCAGAACGCGAGCCAGTGGGGCATCAATACTCACCAAGTCGCGGCCCCGCATCGAATTCGAGACGGCCCGTAGGTCCTTAGTCCATGACTGTCCCACTGGCGAAAACCTATCTCATGCCGCCTGAGTCTGCTGGTTGTTGCCCAGTGGCCGCGGACTGTAGCAGCGGCCATCTCGGACCAACGCGTAGAGCAACCTTACCAGTCGGCAGCACAAGGCTACGAGCGCCACCGGCTTGGGCTTGCCGCGCCGCAACAACTCGGCATAGTACGGGTACAGCGGCATGCCCGGGTGGGTGTGCTGCAGCACGGCCAGGTACAGCGCCTGGCGCAGTAACGGCCGGCCCATCTGCGAGATGTGTCGGTCACCGCAATACCGCCCCGAGCTGATCTGGTACAGATTCAGCCCGGCCAGTTTCAGCACCGCCGCCGCGCAACTGTACTGCTTGAGTCCGCCGGTCTCACCCAGGATGATAGCCGTCGTCATCGGTCCGACCAGGCTGGTAAGGATCGGCGTCTCGTCTACCTGCGCCAACAGTCGGTTAATCTCCGCTTCCACCTGCTTCACCCGTGTATCGAGCGAATCCAGCTCCAACAGAGTGTCATTAAGGGCGTATTGCAGGCCGGTTGTCCATTCACGCGCACCAATGGACTGCCGGGCTAATGCCTGCAACTCGGCGAGCTTGGTAACGCTCACCCGGACCCGGCCATCCTCCGCAAGCTGCCGGCGCATCTCATCCGGTGGGTGTACCAGAGCCGCGGCTGGCGCAGGGAAGCGCCGCAGTACGCGTCGTGCGCCAGGACCGGTCACGTCCTTGAAGACAGTGGGAAATTCCGGGAAGAGCAGGTCCACCGACTGGTGCAGCAGGTTACACCTGGCAGCACGCTCCTGCACCAGCCGCTGACGTAACCCCACCAACTGGCGCAGGTCGGCCAGCACGCCGGCGGGTCGGACAAAACCCAGGTACTTACCTTGGGCAACAAGGTCGGCAATCAGCAGGGCATCTTTACCATCACTCGTGCCACGGCTGTTGTCGGCCAGCTCCTTGGCACGGTGGACGTACAGGCCGCTGACCTGGACCACCTGGTAGCCCTGCTCGGCAAGCCAGCGGGCCAGGTTGATCCAGTAGACGCCGGTCGACTCCAGCCCGACGATGACGGCCGAGGCGGGTGTCGGCTTCCGAGCTTCGATCTCGGCCGACAGAGCGGCGAATCCTTCCCGGCTGTTGGCGAACTCAAGCGGCCGGCCAATCGCGCCGCCCGGCACCAGGGTGCGGGCGACATGGTTGAACTTAGCGACATCGATCCCGACGATGAGGGTATCGGGCTTGATTGCAGAGCGCCTCTGCATTAGGCTGTTTGCGGTCATGGCTGTCTCCTTTCGATGGTAGACCATTTCGGACACTTGCTTACTACCATCTGAAGGCGAGACAGCCTTCTTGTCCAATAGATCGCTCAGCACAGGCTTAATCCTATAGCGCTCACAAAGGGGGTGAGGACGAAAGCCGATACGTTCTGCTGGGTGCTCTTGGTGTCTTTGTGGTTCAACATCGGGGTCTACCCGCCGGTTTGACAGGTCCGCCCGCGCCACCTAGAATCACAGCGCTATTCTGCCAGCTAGAAACCGACACGAGTCGTCAGCGGCTTTCAGGAATTCCGCAATTGTCCTGGCCGGCATCCTGCTGCTGGCCGGCTGCTCGAACGCACCGCACAAGCAAACCGGCAAGCTTCGGGTTCTCACTACACTCCAGGTGCTCGCCGACTGGGTCAGGCAGGTCGGGGGAGACCGGGTCCAGGTCGCAAGCCTTCTGACCGGCAATGAGGAGCCGCACACCTATGAACTCAAGCCCGAAGACGTGAAGGCCGTTGCCGATGCCCGGATTCTGTTCCGAGTCGGTCTCGGGCTGGAGGACTGGCTTGACCCGGGCATAGAGAATTCAGGCAACAGGAAACTGGTTGTGGTTGATGCCGCCACAGGCATCTCTGACATCATCGGCGGCGGGGAGCATCAACCAAATCGCCAATCGCCGCTGGTGGGCAATCCGCATATCTGGCTCGACCCGGAACTGGCCAAGACGAGCATTGATAACCTCACGCAGGCGCTGGTGAAGGCCGACCCGGCCGGCGAGACCCTCTACCGCCGGCGCGAGGCTGTCTACTTTGTGCGGCTCGATAGCCTCAAGTCCGCCATCGCGGCCGAGCTATCCGGCCTGAGCGACAAAAGACTGATATCCTTCCACGATGCCTGGCCGTACTTCGCCCGCAGGTTCGGCCTCGACATCGTGGCGACGGTCGAGCCGATTCCCGGCCAGGAACCCTCGGCCAGGGAGATGGCACGGCTCGTTGACCTGATACGGCAGCAGCACGTCAAAGTGGTCACGAGCGAGCCGCAGATGCCTTCGTCCCTGCCGGACATGCTCGCGAAGGAAACGGGCGTGAAGGTCGTCGTCCTGAACCCGCTCGAAGCCGGAGGCGGGTACATTGAAACAATGCGTGCCGATGCCGATTCCATTGCCGCCGCTCTCAGATAGCAGGGCCTGCTTCCGTTGGCCTGTGGCGGAGACATCCTGCGGATGCCCCCAAACCCGGTATTGAACCACAAAGACAGGAACACCAAGCAGTCAGACATCCCTGGGCTTCTCATCCTCTTTGTGTTTTGGTGCCCTGGTGGTGAACTCCTGCTTCGGATTCAGGGATTGCGGGTCTCTTTGACTCCACGCGCGATTAGGCCATAATCGACCATGCCAAACGTGAGGACTTCGAACCGGAGAGCGTGCTCCCGCGCGCAGGACAAGTGCGTCGTCAAGCTGAGTGGGCCGGTGCGCGACCACCCGCTCGCTATCATCTGTACCGTCGGGCCGAGCGTTTCGCTCACGGCTCCACGCCGCGACGGAAAGTACTCCGACCCCCGCGCGCACACGGATATTGCCGTGCTTGTCGACAATGGCATGGCTGCAGCCCGCATCAACTTCTCTCACGTGAAGAAGGCCGGGTTCGGCCGCGTGGAACGGCTGATCGCCGCCATCCGCGCGGTCGAGCGGCAGAAGCGCCGGCCGATACCAATCATCATGGATCTGGAGGGCCCCAAGATCCGCATACGCCGGGTGTTCCTCCTCGAAGGCCGCAGACAGACTCAGGTCGACAGCGTCGATGTGGCACGTGGAGACCGGGTCGAGGTTTCGTCGGCTCCGCCCGGCCAGCCGATGACGGCCGGGGTCAAAGTCCGTCTGAATGTTTCTTATCCCAAGAACCTGCTGGCCGAAGTGAACGTCGGCGACCCGGTTGTTGTCGGGGACAGCGACGTTTTCCTGCAGGTGGAGAGCAAGGCCGCAACGGCGGCGTTCAACTGCATAGCGCAGCACAAGGGCAAGCTGGCGGTCGGTAAAGGCGTGGACTTGCCCGATGCTCCCGGCGGCCGGCTTGCGGCCGGGCCGAAGGACGTTGCCGAGGACCGCGAGGCGTTGCGCCACGGGTTTGACGTCGACCTGGTTGCGCAGTCGTTCGTCCAGGGCGGCGGCGATGTCGATGACCTCTGTGACATGATGACGGAGAACCCGCGCGGCCCGCGGCCGATAATCGCCAAGATCGAGTCCCGGCTCGGTTATGAGCGGGTGGACGAGATTCTGTCCCGGGATGCCGTGTTCGGACTGATGGTGGCGCGCGGCGACCTAGGCAACATGGTCGCCTACGACGAGATACCGAAGGTGCAGAAGGGCCTCATCGACAAGGCCAACGTAGCCGGCAAACCGGTCATCGTCGCGACCCAGTTGCTGGAGTCGATGATGCGCCGGCCGCGCCCGCACCGGTCCGAGCCCCAGGATATCGCCACGGCCATCGAAGAGGGGGCGGACGCGCTCATGCTGTCCGGCGAGACCGCGGCCGGCGACTTCCCGCTTGAATCAGTGCAGGTCATGGCCCGAGTTATCGCCGCCAGCGTGCCCATTGACCGGCGGCGGTATCTTGAGAAGTTCGGCGGCACGTACAGCAAGGAGCCGACCGACCGGATCATCAACGTGCTGGGCTACCCTATCTGCGAACTGGCAGAGGTCGCCAACTCGCCCTTCATCATGTCCTATGCCACGACCGGAATCAGCGCCACCATGATATCGCGGTTCCGGCCGAAGATGTCGATTCTGGCGCTGACGCCGAATGTCGAGACCGCGCGGCTGCTGCGCCTGCTCTACAACGTCTGCCCGGTGCTGGTGGATGCGGGCGGCGCCGACCTGCCGCGCCGTCCGGAGGATGCCGTACGGTTCTGCCGCGCGGTGGTCGAGGAACTGGGGCTGGTCGGGGAATTCGACCTGCCCGGCCGCCACATCGCGCTCACGCTACAGCCGCGCATCCCGAACGTCCGTTCCCGTTCAGTCATCGTGTTCCGCTGGTAGCCTGAGCGCCGGCATCCACCGTATTCCGCGACGACCCCAGGTGCCGGTTTTGGCTCGCAGACAAGCCGGCTGACTCATTAACAAGAGTGTGGGGCGGGAGTACCCGCCCCACAAAGCAAACCGTTGTCCCGGACTTACCTAGAGATAGGCCGTCTCGCCGTGCAGGGATTCGTCCAGTCCGATTTCCTCCTCATGCTGGGTGACCTGCACGCGGGTCACCTTGTTGATAAGCCAGAGCATGACGTATGTGAAGAGGAAGGCGTAGATGGCAGCGCCGACCACCGCGATCATCTCTTTGAAGAAGAAGGAAGGGTCGCCGTGGATTAGGCCGTTGGCACCGGCAGCGTTCATCCCTAGATTAGCGAAGATTCCCAGGCAGATGACGCCGAGCACGCCGCCGACACCATGCACCCCCCAGACGTCGAGCGCGTCATCCCAACCGAGTCGGTTCTTCATGTTGACCGCGAAGTAGCAGATGACACTGGCCAGGATGCCGATGAGCACAGCGACCTTGGTGCTGACATAGCCCGCGGCCGGGGTGACCGCGGCCAGCCCGGCAATGGAACCGGTGAGGAGCCCGACGAACTTCGGCTTCTTCTCGATTCTCCAAGCCATTATCAACCAGACGATTGCTGCGAACGAGGCCGCTACGTCGGTGTTCAGGAACGCGAGTGCAGTGACCGCGTCCACGCGCAACTCACTGCCGGCATTGAACCCGTACCAGCCGAACCAGAGCAGGCCGGTGCCCAGCGCCACCAGCGGAATGCTGTGCGGCCCGGGGTCGTGGACTTTGCGCCGGCCGACAAACATGACTGAAGCCAGGGCCGCGAATCCGGCGATGCAGTGCACCACGATGCCCCCGGCGAAGTCGAGCACGCCCCACTTGGCCAGCAGCCCGCCGCCCCAGATCATGTGCACCATCGGGAAGTATACGAAGAGCAGCCAGCCCACGAGGAATATCAGGTAGGCTTGGAAACGCACTCGGTTGGCAAACGCGCCCGTGATGAGCGCCGGGGTTATCTGGGCGAACATCATCTGGTACGCGACGAGCACGAACAGGGGAATCGTCCGTGACCCGACGAAGGCGTCCAGCGGGTGCATGCCGTGCAGGAATGCATTGCTGAGATTGCCGATGATCGCTCCCTGACCGCCGCTGAAACACAGGGAGTAGCCGCAGATGAACCAGAGCACGGTCGTGACGCCCATCGAGACGAAACTCTGGATCATGATAGCGAGGACGTTCTTACGTCCTACCAGTCCGCCATAGAAGAACGCCAGCCCCGGCGTCATCAGCATGACGAGGCTTGTGGCTACCAGCATGAAACCGGTATTACCAGTATCGAACTGCATCAGTGACCTCCTTTTCGTGCCTCAGACCGGACCGCCAAAAGATGAAAGCACCGCTGCCAGCCGATGGATACAGCGATGCTCCCGAGAAGTGTAGATTCTCGCGGGTAAGTTACGCTTGTCAAGAATCTCCGGCACGAGGCGGCCGGGAGTAAGTCAGGTTCAGGCGGGACTCGCGTGCCGATTGTCGTGGCGCTGGCGGAATCTCCGGACTCCCGGTCGCGGCCCTATCCATCTCGGCCGGGTTTGTTCGCACCCCTCGTCCTCTTGCTCCTGAGGAGCCAGATTCCTGCACCGCCGGCCACGAGAATCACGGCCAAGTCTATTGCTGTCCAGTTCCGGTCAGTCCGCGTGAAGTCGTAGTTCTCATAGTGCTGACCATAGTCGTCGAGAACGTAGTGAGAACCCGAATGGTGGACCTTGTGCCCGCCGGTCAACAGGAACGCAGCGGCAAGCAGCAGCGTCACGGCTGCGGCTATCTTCTGTACGAGGTTCATGGTCGGTCGCTCAGGTCAGCACCTGCGGCACAGCGCGGCGAGGCGGGAGCGGTGTTCGAAATCGTCCGGGACGGCAGGTTCTTTCCTCTGCGGGATGTTGCAGAGCACAACGTCGATAGTACGGCAAGGCGATGTCCGCAGTACACGGAAGAAGTCAGGGCTGATAAGCGGCCAGCCGCGAGAGGAGAGCCACTCCGCGTTGTCTTCGGAATGTGCCCAGAAGGACTCGGCCTACTTGCTCAGGTCGCTCCTTAGTTGGTCAAACTGCTCTTTGGTAATCTCGCCGCGGGCGTAGCGCCGTTTGGCGATTTCGAGCGCGTCCGGCTCCGGCCCGCCGTCGTCCCGGTTCGTCCCTCTCGACCCGCGCACGATAATCACGATCACGGCTACGAGAACAGCGATCATGAACGCCCGCAAGAAGATGGCGATACCAAGCCACCAGAATCCGCTACGCAACCACACGCTACGCTCCCTTCGCCTCGGGTCTGCACCCGGCCGACGCCGGAATCATGTTCAGCACGGTGAAATTCTAGAGACGGTGAGCGGGCGTGTCAATTCGCCGCCGCGCGAGCCGTCAGGCCGAGGGCAGGATAAGCGGTCGCCTAGAAACCCGCCTTGATGATAGTCTGCGTGACGTCTCGGCCCGGTCTGGCGCCGACCGGCGACATGAAGTACACACCGGGCCGCAGGCCTGCGCCGACCCGGTCGCCCCGGCAGACTCCCAGTCGTCTTCCGGAAGCGTCGTAGAGGTTGAACCGCTCGGCCTCGTGTCCGGCAATCCGGGCAGAGGCGGTGAAGGGGTTGGGCGTCGCTCTTAGGCTGCCCGCCGCCATCAGCCTGCCGCTTCTTGGTTCTTCCAGGCTCACGCTTCCGTTCGCATCCATCTTGACAAGGTAGGCGTCAGCACCGCCGGCACCGAAGGAACCAGTGAAGCCGGCTATGATGCAGCCTCCATCAGAGGTCTCTTGAACGGATAGGCCGACATCGCGGGCCGTCCCTCCGTAGGTCCGGGTCCAGAGCGTATCTCCCGAGGCACTCGTCTTTATGGCGTAGACATCGGCGTTCCCTGCTCCGAATGAGGAAGTTAGCCCGGCAATGACGTAGCCTCCGTTCGAGGTCTGCCCGACGGAGTAGCCCCAATCCGTGCCCGTCCCGCCGTAGGTTCTGGTCCAGAGGCTGTCCCCCGAAGCATTGGTCTTGACGAGGTAGACGTCATCGGAGTCAGCCCCTGAGGATGATGTATACCCCGCGACGATGTAGCCTCGGTCCGAAGTCTGCCGTACGGAGTAGCCCAGGTCATCGGCAGTTGTTCCGCAGGTCCGGGTCCATGTCGTGTCGCCGGTGGCATTGGTTTTGATGAGGTAGACGTCGTTTCCGCCCGCTCCGAATGAGTTGGTGTAACCGGCGACGATGTACCCGCTGTCCGCTGTCTGCTCGACCGAGTTGCCCAGGTCCGCGCCGGTCCCGCCGTAGGTTCTGGTCCAGAGCGTATCCCCTGACGCGTTGGTCTTGATGAGGTAGACATCGTAGCCTCCCGCCCCGAAAGAGGTAGTGTACCCTGCCACGATGAAGCCCCCATCCAACGTCTGCTGAACGTCGCAACCTTCTTCGTCAACCGCTCCGCCGAAGGTCCGCGTCCAGAGGGTCTCACCAGAGGAATCTGTCTTGATCAGCCACACATCATAGCCTCCTGCTCCGAAGGAGAGGGTGTATCCGGCGATGATGTACCCGTTGTCCGAGGTCTGCCGGACGGCTGCGCCAAAGTCACTGTGCGTTCCACCGTAGGTTCTGGTCCAGAGGGTATCCCCCGAGGCATTGGTTTTGATGAGCCACACGTCTAGATCCGGGAAGCCATGACCGTAGCTGGAGGTGCCCCCGACGATTATGTAACCCCCATCCGATGTCTGACGTGCGGAGTTGCCGACATCATAGCTTGCACCGCCATAAGTCATGGTCCATCTCTGCTGGGCATTGGCGAAAGACACGAGGAGGAGAACGAAGAGAGCCGCAAACATGCTTCTCACTTGAGGACTACCTTGTTGTTATCTCACCTTCACCATGCGCAGGGACACGCCATGTTCACCGCCGGGCCTGATGAAGTACACGGCCGGTGCGAGTCCTTCTCCGACTCGATTTCCCCGGTAGGTCCCGACCATCTTGCCGGAGATGTCGTAGAGGTCAAACCGCTCAGCCTCGTGCCCGGGAATGCGGGTAAAGGAGGTGAACGGGTTGGGTGTTGCACTCAGGCTGCCCGCTGCCAGCGGCCGACCGCTCACCGTTTCTTCGACGCCCGGATTCCCGCTCGCGTTCGTCTTGACGAGATAGACATCGTAGTCACCTGCCCCGAATGAGGAGCTGTACCCGGCGATGATGTAGCCGCCATCCGATGTCTGCTCGACGGAGTTGGCGATGTCGCGGTCGCCCCCGCCGATGGACCTTGTCCACATGCTGTCTCCGGCAGAATTAGTCTTGATGAGGTAGTAGTTGTAGGGGTCCAGATGGGGGCCGGGCGTGATCCCGGCGATGATGTAACCGCCATCCGAGGTCTGCTGAACTGAGTTGCCGTCATCGTAGCCCGTGGTGCCGAATGTCCGCGTCCAGGCGGTATCGCCGGAGGCGTTCAACTTGAGGAGCCAGACATCATCGGCGCCTGACCCGAAGGACTGCGTGTACCCGGTGACGATGTAACCTCCGTCCTGTGTCTGCTGGACCGAGGTGGCCGCATCGTTACCGGTCCCGCCATAGGTCCGGGTCCAGACGGTATCACCGGAGCTGTTGGTCTTGACAAGATAGACGTCGTAGGCGCCCGCCCCGAAGGACTCCGTCTCTCCGGCGATGATGTAGCCGCTGTCCGAGGTCTGCTGAACCGAACGGGCATCGTCGTAGTTGGTCCCGCCAAAGGTCTTGGTCCAAGTGACGCTGCCCGAGGAATTCGTCTTGATTAACCAGACGTCATCGGAGCCCGCCCCGTAGGCGTCGGTGTAGCCGGCGACGATGTAGCCGCCGTCCTTGGTCTGCTGGCAGGAGTACGCCGCGTTCCAGCCGGTCTGTCCTGCTCCGCCGAGGGTCGTGTCCTGCCACGCGAGGTTGCCCACGCTGTCCGTCTTGAGGAGGTAGACAAGGCTGTTCTGCGCTCCGAAGGAGGCGGTGTATCCGGCGATGATGTATCCTCCGTCTGCGGTCTGCCGGACGCAGCGGGCGTCATCCTCGAACCCGCCGCCGTAGGTCCGGGTCCAGGCAGTGTCACCGGAAGCATTCGTCTTGATGAGATAAACGTCGTACCCATTCGAGCCGAACGAACGACTTTCTCCTACGACGATGTAGCCACCGTCCTTTGTCTGCTCGACCGACCATGAGTAGTCGTTGGCCGTCCCTCCGTAGACCTTCGTCCACATCTGCTGGGCAGGGGCGTAGGACATCAGAACGAGACCGAAGAGCGCAGCGCTGATTGTCTTCATCCGAGGACATTCCTTTCTCATCTACTGCTGTTGTCTGTGGAATTACCTGTTCCCAGCTTCCGCCCGACCGACCTCGCCGGGGTGAAAACCTACTGAAAAGCACACTCCGTGTCAATTGTTCATGTCGTTACTGAGTCCGACACGGAAACTCGCCACGAAGACACGAAGAGGGTGAGGGCTGAAATGGGTCTTGTCTGCTTCGGGGCCAGCTATTTCGGATTCAGGGTCGCGGCGTCGGCTTGACATCGGGCGTCGAGAGCTATAGCATGACCCGTTCACGGGTTGCGTGTTGCTGTAACCGTGAGCGCCGGCCGCGGGGCAGCCGCGAAGCGGAGTTCTGTGCCTCGACGGTCGGAGGTTGTGGACTGCCAAGCTGTAAGAGGGAGGTTGTATGAATCAGGCAGCACTTAGGACAGGGACCGTAGTGATCTTGGCTCTGGTATTCTCGGCCGGAATAGCAGCGGCTGCGACACCGAGAGCACTTGTGACCTCGGGGGATATCCAACATGGCGGCCGGCAGACGCAGTCATCCCTTGAAAAGGCGAAGGCGGCGGCCTGCCCGCGACCGCTCGGGAAGGGCGGACCGGAACAGGGCCGGCGTGAATCGTCGGGCGGCCCGGACGACTACGGCTATGTCTTTCTGGATGAGACCGAGGTCGGCGGTCCGACCTACAACTGGATTGACACCGTCGGTGCGACCGGCCTCAGTATCACCGGTGACGACACCTTCGAGATGGTCGCCTTGCCCTTCACGTTTACGTTCTACGGCACGGGTTACGACTATTGTTACCCGTCCACGAACGGGCAGATGGGGCTCAGCTCCGGTATCCGGAACTATTCCAACTACGCGCTGCCGACCACGTATCTTCCGGCCAACCACCTGTGTCCGTACTGGGACGACCTGTACGTAGACACCAGCTCGAGCATCCTCTATAAGACCGTTGGCACGGCCCCGAACCGGAAGTTCGTCGTCATCTGGGACAGCGTCCGCACGCTCAGCTACAGCTATCGACTCGTGTTCGAGGCCATACTGAGCGAGTCCGACAACAGCATCACCTACCAGTACCGATACCTGGATACGGGTGCGATGGGCCAGTCGGCCACGGTGGGCGAACAGCAGGCCCAAACCGGCAACAACTACCTGCAGTACTCATACAACACCAACTCCCTGATTGAGGGCCGGGCCATAAAGTTCTGGAGGCCGCAGTACACGGCCGATGTCGGCACGCGCCGGATTGTCGCGCCCCAGGGCTTCTACCTCGCGGACACGATTCACCCATCGGCCATTGTCAAGAACTACGGCACGGCCTCCCAGTCCAACTTCGGCGTCAAACTCGACATCGGTGCCGGCTATACCAGCACCGTGAACGTAGCCGGCCCGCTTGCGCCCGGGGACACCTTTGTCGTCAACACCTTCGCACCGTGGGTTCCGACCATAGCGGGGCAATACGCCGTGGCCTGCTCCACTCGGCTCGCCGGCGACATGTTCACTCTCAATGATAGGGAGACCACTTCCACGACGATTGTCAGCCTCGTCGAACACTTCGACTCGAGCAACGGCGGCTATGTGCCGTACCCCGACTCGGGCCACTGGGTGTGGCGCGCTCCGGCCTACCCGCGGCCCTCGCCGCCATCCCCGCCCAACGTGTGGACCATCCCTGACTCAAGCACCTATCAAACATACGAATCCAGCTACGTGGCCTCCTGCGTGTACATCGCCACCCAGGACTCGCCGATGGTCATGTTCTACCACTGGCTCTACTGCGAATCGTATTACGACGGCGGTAACTTCTCCTACTCGACCGACAACGGTTCCACCTGGACCATCCTCGACCCGGACGGCACCCGGGCGTACTACGGTACGCTGCGCTCGGGAGAGCGGGGTTACTCCGGCACCATCCCGTGGGAGATGGCCGCGTTCCAGGTCCCGGTCCTGCACGACAGCGCGTTCATGCTGCGCTGGAAGTTCATGAGTGACGTGTCGATCCAGTATGAAGGCGGCTGGATGTTCGACGACTTCGCCGGCGTCGGGATTGCCAGACCGCCGGCCGACGTCGGCGCAGTGCAGATTGTCGCGCCGGGCGACACGGTCCAGTCGGGCAGCGCCGTGGCTCCACGGGCCGCGGTCCGGAACTTCGGCAGCGCGCAGCAGACCTTCGTGGTCAGGTTCTCGGTCAGCGACGGCTATCAGGATACGTTCCGGCTTACGCTCGCCGCCGGCCGGACCGACACGATCCAGTTCAAGAACTGGTCCGCCGATTCGCTCGGGACCTTCAGCATTGCCTGCTCCACCGAGCTGGCCGGCGACGTCGACCATGCCAATGACGCGGTCCATGGTTCGGTCGTGGTTGTGCCGTCCCTTGCGGTGACAGAGAAGCCCGGCCTGCCCGGCGTATTCGCTTTGGACAATGCCCTGCCGAACCCGTTCACGGGCAGGACCGTCGTCCGATTCGGCGTCGCCCACTCGGGGCAGACGAACGTAAGTATCTACTCACCTGCCGGTACGCTGGTCCGGACTCTCTGCAGCTCAGTCCTGACCCCGGCACGCTACTCACTCGCCTGGGACGGCAAGGATGAGAGAGGCCGTGCCGTGCCCGCCGGCGTCTACTTCTGTCGACTGCAGGCTGGTGGCAGGTCTACGAGCAAACGAATCACCCTCGTGAGATAGACAGGAGCCCCTTGTATGACATTCTATCTAACAATCTTGTTGACGACAGTGGCGCCCCTGCAGCCAGCGTTGAACATGAGAAGGGTCGCAGATCTGCCGTTCGGTCCGCTCTATTACCGCGTCGTTTGCTGCGATAGCGACCACGACAGCTTGCCTGAGATCATGTTCAACGGTCTCCTGGAGTCCGGCTATCCATGTCTTGAGTTCTGGGAACATCAGGGCTGGAATCGCTTCAGACTCGTCTACGCTGACACCGGTACGTACCCACCGCCTAATGGCATCTCGACCTGGGCTGCGATTCCCTACGACGCTGGTGACCTCAACGGAGACGGGCTGACCAGTGTTGTGTGTACCAATGTCGCGTACTTCAACCCGGACAGCGTGCGCGACATCGTCATGACATTGGAGAGCCCGGACAGCTTCAGCTATCCTACCAGGCTTTCATGGTACTACCGAAGTCATAGCGCCTACTCGGGGGATTTTCCTGCGTACATCGTACGCGACCTCGACCACGACGGGCACAACGAGATCGTCGGCTGGTTGGAAGACAAGGGCACGTGCATCTGGAAGAACTTCGGTCACGACCAGAATGAGCTGAAGTGGACCGGCGACCTCCAGGGCGTAATGCTCAACTTCCGCGACTTCGACGGTGACGGGAAGATGGATATCGCCGTTGGTCCGTCGGGTGATGTTTGGGAGGATACCGGCAATTGCCAGCCTGAGTTGATCTGGAACAACACGTTCGGGTGGCTCGATGGCAATGACGCTTGGTCAACTACGGATATTGATGGCGACAGCAGACCTGAGTTCTACATATCGTACTTCGACTACGCATTGCACAGAATGTACCTGTGCATGTACCAGAGCGACGGCAACGGCGGTTTCACTCACACGCTGGCGGATTCCCTGACTTACATCGGCACCGACGACTGGGGCCGAGCCAGCGCCGGCGGCGACATTGACGGCGACGGCGTTGACGAGTGCATCTGGACCACGTACGACAGCGTACGGGTGTACAAGGCATTCGGCCACAACGACCTGCGTAAGGTCTGGGAATGGCAGAGCGACCACCATCCACCCGGGTACAACGCGCTCTACGCCACGGTTTACGACGTGAACAACGACGGGTACAACGAATTGCTTCTCGCGGGCAACTCGAAGATATCGATATTCGAGGTCGATGCGATAGACCTGCTGTCGCCAAATGGCGGGTGGTATCACGTCGGCGACACCATGCACATACGCTGGAAGACAAATCTGCCGCCACAGTGCAGTACGGTATCGCTGTTTGCGCGACTCGATACTCTCGGGCACATGAGACCGATAAGGGCTCTGCTCTCACCCACTGACTCGCTCTGCGACTGGATTATCCCGCAGGACATGCCCGAGAGCATACGCATCGTGGCCATGGCGTACGGTCCTGGCGGCAAGCGGCAGTTTGACATGTCGGACAGCGCCGTGTGGATCCTTGGCGGCTACGGCGTGGCGGAGGGAACTCACAAGGTGCCGCTGCAATGGTCGCTTTCAGTCAGTCCGAATCCAGCCCGAGGCGCGTTCTCGGTGCGCTACGAGGTACCGGACTTGGGACACAATCCCAATTCCCTGGCGGAATTGGGTTATGTCCCGCGTCCTGTGTCCCTCGGCGTGTACGACGCTGACGGCAGGCTGGTAAGGTCACTGCGTCAAGGCAACGCTACGCCGGGCCGGTACGAGGCCAAGCTGCCTTCGGGTGCTCTTCCTGCCGGAATCTACTTCCTTCGTCTCGACGCGCCGGGATTCCGAGTGGTGAAGAAGGCGGTTGTGACGAGGTGAGAAGCAAGTAGGCAGCAGACAGTAGGTAGTAGACAGTAGACGGTAGACAGTAGACAGGTCAGGGGCGGGCGAAGGTTCGCCCCTGAGCTTTCTGTGGAGGAGCTAGTGGGCTGGAGCTTCGGTGCGTCAATATCGAGCCCACTCGACCGTGTTAGCCTTCCATCGTACCGCACCTCTCACCGGGTCAGCGATTCTGTTCCTCTACTCGTACTGCCTGTTTCACACCATCGCATTCCTGCATCGGGACTCTGAACAACTCAGCGCTCAAGAGTTGGAGACTAATCTCCGACCAAGAACCGCGGTATTTCAGAGTTCTGAGCCGTTCATCCCGGACCGCACCTGACGTAATGTGAAGTGTGGCAGCGAGATGACGTAAGGTACTCAAATGTAAGACTATAGTCGATGTGACTCATGAATCAGGATAGCACCTACCGGGTCACTCCCCGAGTCACTCCCCCAGTCACTCCCCGAATGACTCCCCGAGTGACTCCCCGAGTGAGTCGGTGAGTGACTTACCCAGTGAACTGGTGGGTGAACCAGTGGGTCAGTCGGGGGATTAGTTACCGACTGAGCTGGGGATTCATCTACCGACTTACTTGCAGGATAACTTAGTGGTTGAGTCGGTAGGTGACCCTTGGGGTGAGTCTGGGGATGAATTGGTAGATGAGCCGCTGGGTGACCTGCCGATTTACTCGGCAGATGAGTTGCCGGGTGAATTGCGGGGTGTACTATCGGGTGAGCTACCGGATGCTGGCGTATGTGCCATGCGGCGCAGCGTTCGGCGGTGCTTCAGTTGCGGTGAGAACAGATAGGTTGGACGATGCCTGCGCGACAGTGACACGAATCGCGAAGAACTGAGCAATGGCCTGAGCGGCGCAATATTGCCTTGCGGAGCCGAAACGGGGATGGGGCCACAACGCGGGCGGGACGCGCAAGTCAGAAGCCAGGAGGCAAAAGTCAAAGGTCAAGATGCCGTGAGGAGGACGGAATCTCTGAATTCTCTCGGGAACTTGAGCCGAAGCGAGGACCGGTCCGCGGAGAACCTGAGAGGAACTGGGGCGGAGCTGTTCCCGGTTTGGCTTGCAGAGTTCCGTCGAGACTTTCCGTGGCTTCACATTCACAGGATTGGTTAGTCAGGGTTGACCCGCAGTGCAGGTATCGGGAGAATTAGACATGAGCTCAAGAGTATCGATGAGATTATGTTTGCTTATTGGTTTGGCCGTGACCGCGGGCTTCGGCGCTTTCGTCAAGTTCCCCTACCTGCAGAACCTGACCGACAGCACCATTGTGGTGCGCTGGCAGATGCCGACGGCCCAGCCGGGAAAGGTGCAGTACGGCCTGACTCCGGGCTACGGGTCGGAAGTCACAGACGCGGGAGCGAGCGTGGACCACGAGTTGACTCTGACCGGGCTCGCGAAGGACACTGTTTACCACTACCGGGCGATTTGCGGGTCGGACACGAGCGCGGACGCGATGTTTCCATCCGTTGTTACTCCCGACCGGCCGTTTCGTTTCTTCGCCTATGGCGACCACCGCACCGACAGCGCCGACCACCAGAGCGTCGTGAACCAAATGCTCCTGCAGTCGCCGCTGCCCGGCTTCGCCATCGATAACGGCGACTTGACCTATGACGGTTCCGATGCCACGTACCAGACGTACTTCAACATTGAGCGCAATCTGTGGAGCCGGATGCCGGTGTTCCCGACGCTTGGCAACCACGACGTCAACAACATCACCAATTGGCAGCGCTACCTTGCTTTACCGAACAACGAGCGCTGGTACACGTTTCACTACGGCAACTCGGTTTTCCACTGCATTGACGTTTATTCCACCTACGCTCCGGGTAGCACGCAGTACAACTGGCTGGTGTCCGAGTTCCAGGCAGACAGCGCGAATCCCGCGATCCGGCACATTTTCGTGCTCTTCCACGAGCCGCCGTACACGACCAATACCGGCCATTCGAGCAACACGACCGTACAGCAGTACCTGTGCCCGTTGTTCGAGTGGTATCATGTCGCGATTGCGTTCCAGGGGCACGTGCACTGCTACGAGCATGCGCTGGTGAATGGGGTCCACTACATCATCACCGGCGGCGGCGGCGCACCGCTTTACACCGGCTGGAATGCGCCCCAGCCTTGGGACATCTATCGCGAGGCGACGCTGGAGTTCGTGCTCGTGGACGTGAATGGTGACACGATAAGAACACGGGGCATCCGGCCGGATGGGACCGAGTTCGACCCACTGGTTCTTGGACCATACGGCATCCAGGAAAGTCCGAACGCCGAGCGGCGAACGCCGAACACCGGAGTCCAAATCACGAACCTGGTCAGCCCGACCGACGGGCGCGTCCAGTTCACCCTTGCTCTGGCCAAACCGGCGCAGGTGAATGCGATGCTCTACGACCCGAGTGGACGCAGGCTGGCGGTGCTGGCGCAGGGCCTCTTCAACGTCGGCGACCACCAAGTCTCCTGGAACGGGAGCGAACTTGCACCCGGCGCGTATTCGCTGGTGGTCGAATCAGGCAACCGTACCCAGGTGGAGCGGATAGTCGTCGTCGGGAGGAAGTAGGGTGGGTTACTGCCGGACGAAGTCAGGCGCTGGAAGCCGGATGCTGGAATTCAGAAGGGCTGGACGAACGGTTTGTGGTCTCGTGCTGATGCTCTGCGCTGCCGGGGCGCAGCCTCTCGGGTCAGCACCCGCACAATCCACCTTCGAGCGCTGTTACGGCGGCAAAGCTGACGACTGCGGTTACTCGGTCGTGCCGACTTCGGACCGCGGGTGCATCGTCGCGGGCAGCACTTCTTCCTTCGGCGCAGGCAAGTCCGACATCTACCTTATGAAGACAGACGCCGCCGGCGACACGCTCTGGACCAGGACGTTCGGCGGAGCCGACTATGACATCGGCTATTGGGTTCAGCAGACCCAAGACGGCGGCTACATCATCGCCGGGACGACTAGGTCCTTTGGCTCAGGCGGGTACGACGCCTGCCTCATCAAGACCGATGCACAGGGTCGCGCGGTCTGGATTAGATCCTATGGCGGTTCCGGCGACGACGGGGCGCGGTCGGTGGAGCAGACCGCTGACGGCGGCTACGTGTTCACCGGGTGCACGGAGTCCCGTGGCTCGGGACAGGGAGACGTCTACCTGGTCAGGACCAACGCCAGGGGCGACACCACTTGGACAAAGACATTCGGCGGCGCCGGACGGGATGAGGCTTTCTCGGTCAGGCAAACCGCGGACAAAGGCTTCATCGTCGTCGGTCTTACCCAGAGCTTTGGCGTGGTCGGGGACGACGTGTATCTCATCAAGACCGATGCCCAGGGCGACACTCAGTGGACGCGCACGTTCGGCGGCGACGACGATGAGTTCGGCTATTCGGTCCTCCAGACCGCTGATGGCGGCTACGTCGTCGCCGGGCTCACTGAGTCATTCAGTCCCAGCGAGGACGTCTACCTTATCCGGACGAATGCCCGCGGCGATACTCTGTGGACCGGGATGTACGGCGGGGCCAATGCGGACGAGGCACATTCGGTCATCCAGACGGCAGACGGTGGATTCGTAGTCGCAGGCTCTACTCATTCTTTTGGCGCGGGCAGCTTCGACGCCTACCTGATTCGGACCAATGCCAGAGGCGACACGCTTTGGACCAGGACCTTCGGCGGTCCCGGCGGCGACGACGCATGGTCGGTCGCACCCGCGGGCGACGGCGGGTTCTTCGTTGCCGGCTGCAAGACTTCTGCTGGCGGCAGCAGGGACGTGCTCATAGTCAAGACCGATTCTGCCGGGAACGTGGTTTCCGGTCGTTCCCGGTAAGAGAGAGGACAACTCCTTACGAGGCCGGGAAACGAGGGACACTCCCTCAGAGCGGCTGCGTCGGACTCGCCGCGGTAGCGTCCCTGTTCTCCGGCACGCAGGCTTGGCGCGACCCGAGGGTCTAAGGAGTCATGCAAATGATGAATCACGCCACAATGAAGTCGCGTCTGTCGGTCGTCATCGTGGCAGTTGCGGCCTTGGCGGCCGGCTGCTCCACCGCGTGGCTGGCAAGCGGCTGGGCGCCGAGCCCGATAGTTGCCAACGGCAGCGCCGACGATTGGGCCGGAAAGCAGGTCTTGAGCACCATGAACAACGGTCTGCAACTCTCCGTGGCCAACGATGCCGAGCGGCTGTACGTGATGGCGAAGTTCCGGGCCAACGACCCGCAGTGGTCGCGGGCCGCGGGCCGCGGCGGCCTGACCTTGCGCGTGGTCGGTCCGGGCAAGAGAACGATGAGCTTCCGTTTGCCCAAGGGACCGGAACGGGCACAAGGCCAGCACCCCGGATGGTCGGCGGATTCGGCGCAGGCAGAGATGCCGCAGCGCATGAACCCGGCGTGGGCCGAGCTCGCGGGAAAGCTGGTCGTGACGGATGTGGACAAGAACATCGTGCCGGTTGAACCGGATGGTTCCGCGGGTCCGGCCGCGGGCTTCTCCGACGACAACGGGATGTGCATGTACGAGTTCAGCGTGCCGCTTAAGGACACGGCCGTCGGCCACTATTCGCTCCGCGCGGGCGCCAAGGACGGGCTGAATCTGACGGTGACCGCGGGTCCTGACGCCGAGACGCGCCAAGCCATGCAGGAAATGCGTTCACAGGACAAGTCCGAAGGCGGCGACTTCGGCGGCGGAGGCTACGGTGGCGGCGGGCGCGGCTTTGGTGGACATGGCGGTTACGGCGGAGGCAGTGGCCACAGCGGTTCGCAGGGCGGCTGGCATGGCGGGGAGCAGGCGTCGAATCCCTCGGTGTCGGTCGCGGTTCGACTTGCCGTCGCGCCCTGAGCCTGCGGCGCTGCTGATACCTTCGTCGCGAGCGGACGTGACGTGACCAGCCCGGTCAGGATGGCCCTGCCGGTTCTTCTTTTTCTCCCTCTCTTTCTGGGTGCTGCCGAGCTCGAACTCTCGGCAGAGGCGGACCGCACGACGGTCGCGCTCGGCGACCGGGTGCTGCTAACCGTGACCGCGACCGGCACGAAGGTCGATGGGTTGCCCAGGCCGTCGCTGCCGTGGATGGCCGATTTCAAGCTGGTCAGTACCATCTGGAGCCGTTTCGGTAACGAGCCGGAGACGGACAGTGGACCCGCGCGACAGACCGTCGGGTTCATCTACACTCTCGAACCGAGCCGAACCGGCGACCTGACGATTCCCGCCGCGACCCTGGTCTACAACAAGGCAACGTACAAGACCGGGCCGATAGCGGTGAAAGTAGTCCCGGCCGGTGAATCGGTGCCGCCGGTTCAGTCGTGGGCGGAGGCGAATGGCGTCGAACTTGTCGGCACAATTGACCGCTCTTCAGTCTTCGTCGGGGAGCAGGTGCAGGTGACTTACCGGCTGTTTTCGCGAACCCGCGTGGGTGGAGCGGTCATGAAGGACGTTCCGCCGTTTGAGGGCTTTTGGGCCGCGGAGGTCAACGATACCAATGACCTGACATGGGAACCGACGATGCACGGCGGCGAACCCTGCAGCGTAGCGGTGGTGAGGCGGGCAACACTTTTCCCGTTGCAGCCCGGCGGGCTCGTCGTCGGCCGGATGACCCTGGCCGGAGTCGTAGCGGTGGCCGGCGGCCTGTTCAGTGGCATGCAGACGCCGTTCACGGTGTCGTCGGCGCCGCTTATCATCACCGTGCGTCCGCTTCCGGATTCGGGAAGGCCCGCGGATTTCGCTGGCGGGGTCGGCAAATTCGACCTGAGCGCCGACCTCAGCGGGAACCAGACCCGGAATGGAGAGCCGCTGAATCTGGAAGTCAGGGTTTCCGGAACCGGGAACATCGGGACCATCGGCGAGCCGCAGGTTCACGTCGCCAGCGGCGTGCAGTTGCTTGCGCCGGAGCCGGACCAACAGGTGAGCACTGTGAGCGGGCGCGTGCAGGGCGTCCGGACATACTCGTACTCCATGATACCGAGGGCCGACGGCCTGAACATCGTGCCCGCCACGAGCATGAGCTTCTTCGACCCGACAGGGGACACTTACTATACGCGCAAGACCGGAAATGAGACTTTCGTCGCTACCGGAGTTCTGGGTGGCGGCGTTTCTCTAGAACATGGTCCGCAGGCCGAGCTTCGGGGCGCAGACATCCTCCGCATTAAGAGCTACTATTCGCGGGTTGCACCCGCAGCCGCAAATCCATACTGGTCGAGGCTGCTCTACTCACTGGGCGTGCTGGTGCTGTTCACCGGTGTATTTGTCGGCCGGCACCGGCGACGCCTCGAATCGGACCGGGGCTATGCCCTGCGCTCGCGGGCCGGACGGCTGCTACGGAAGCGGCTGAGAGAATCGGCCCGGCTGCTGGCCGCAGGCGACGAGGACGGCTGCTACGCAGCCCTGTCATTGGCTGTCGTCGGCTATGCGGGCGACCGGTTCAATGTGGACGTGGCGGGTCTCACCGGCCCTGAGCTGTTCTCGGCCCTGTGCGGGCGAGGCGCAGAACCGGCAGTGGCCGAGCGGGTACGTGACTTCTCATCGCGCTGCGACCTTGCCCGCTTCTCGCCCGAGGCTGCCGGCTTTTCGCCCGAGGCGGCCCTGGACCGGGTTTACGACATCGTCCGCAGTTTGTAGCGTCCTCGCTCGCGAATTCGTGCCGCTGTTGACTTCGCCGGGGAGGTGTCCATAATCAGGTGTTGACAGCGTTTCCTACTAGTCAGCAAGCACCACACTTCCCACGGTGCTGAAGGGACTCTGAGCGTGAAATCATACCTCGGCAAGACCGTGTACATCACTGGCGGTTCAAGCGGCATCGGCCTGGCTGCCGCCAAGCAGTTCGCCGGCGCGGGCGCCAACGTCGCTATCTTCTCCCGCGACCGGAAGAAGCTCGACGCCGCCCTGTCGCTCATCCAGGCGTCAAAGGCCTCAGACGACCAGAAGTTCGTGGCCAAGCAACTCGATGTCGGAAATCACACCGACGTGGAGTCGACGCTCGGGACACTAGCTCGCGACTTCGGGCCTCCCGATATCCTCATCAACTGTGCCGGGTCCGTCTGGTGCAACTACCTTGAACAGACGCCGTTTGAGGCCTGCGAGGAGGAGATGCGGACGAACTTCTTCGGTGTCCGAAACATGGTCTCCGCCGCAGTGCCGTTCATGAAGGAAAAGGGCGGGCACATCGTGAATGTGGCATCGACCCTGGGGTTTATCGGCGTGTTCGGGTACGCAGCCTATGCGCCGTCCAAGTTCGCCATCGTTGGTTTCTCCGAGGTCATCAGGGCCGAGCTGAAGCAGCACAACATCCGGGTGTCGGTGCTCTGCCCGCCGGACACCGATACGCCCCAACTAGCCCACGAGAACAAGACCAAGCCGCCGGAGACCCGGCAGATCAGCGGCAACGCCGGGCTGATGCAGCCCGAACAGGTCGCCGCGGCCATGATCAAGGGCATGGAAAAGAACCAGATGATGATTGTGCCGGGGTTCATGAATAAGGTCACGTGGGTTCTCAACCGGTTCGCGCCGGGGCTGGTTCGTTCCATCATGGACTCGGACGCGCGCAAGGCTCAGAAGCGGGCGGCGGGCAAGTAGCCGCGCCTGATGCCGCTCGAAGTCGCTGAAATCCGCTCGCGCCGGGAGCTGCGTGATTTCATCTATCTCCCGGCCAAAGTCAACCGCACGAACCCGCTCTGGATTCCGCCTATCTACATGGACGACTGGAGATTCTTCGATCCGAAGAAGAACCGGGCGTTCCAGCACGCCGACACCGTGCTGGCGCTGGCACGACGCGACGGCAAGGTCGTGGGCCGCGTCATGGGCATCGTCAACCGTCGGCACAACGAGCTGCGGAAAGAAAGCACGGCGCGGTTCGGATTCATCGAGTGCTATGAAGAACAAGATGTCTTCAATGCCCTGATTACGTACGTCGAGGGCTGGGCGCGCCGGCTCGGCATGAAGAAGATGGTCGGGCCCATGGGTTTCTCCGACCAGGACCCGCAGGGCTTTCTCTTTGAAGGCTTCGACCACGAGCCGACGCTCGCCTCTCTTCACAACTTCCCGTATATGGTTCGGTTCACGGAGGCGGCGGGCTACACCAAAGAGGTTGACTACGTCGACTATGTCATCAGGGTTCCGGACAAGCTGCCGGATTTCTATGAGAAGATCAGCACCCGCGTCATGCGGCAGGACGACCTCCGGCTGGTCGAGTTCGCGAAGAGGAAGGAACTGAAGCCGTACATTGCCAACGTGTTCGGCCTGATGAACGCCACGTACCAGAACATCTACGGTTACGTGCCGCTGAACCAGTCCGAGATAGATGCGCTGGTCAAGCAGTATCTCCCGGTCATCGACCCCCGGTTCGTCAAAGTCGTGACACAGGAGGGGAGAGTCGTCGGCTTCGTCATCGGTATGCCCAACATGAACAAGGGACTCCGCCAATGCAAAGGCCAACTCTTCCCGTTCGGCATCCTGCAGATCATGGCCGCGATGAAGAAGACGAAACAGCTCGACCTTTTCCTCGGCGCTATCCATGAGGAATGCCGTGGCCGCGGGATTGACGTCCTGCTCGGAGCGGCGATGCTGCGTTCGGCAATCGCAGCCGGGTTCGAGACGATGGACAGCCACCACGAACTGGAGAACAACCTCAAGATGCGGGCCGAGATGGAGCGCGTCGGCGGCCAGATAGCCAAGCGCTTCCGCATCTACCAGAAGCCGCTCTAGTCCTCACAATCTGGCCGGGTCTGCATGCGGTGGGACGGACACCCCGCGAGGCCGCGCCGACAAAAGCTCGTCTTACTCCGCGCGGCAAATGGACCGCGGGTTTTGTTGTCCCAGCCCTTTCGTGCCCGTAGGATATGAGCCTTGAACTCGGAAGTCGCCAACCGCAGGTACGCGCTGGTTACGACCACCATGGCTGCGTTCCTGACGCCGTTCATGAGCTCGTCGGTGAACGTGGCCTTGCCGCGTATCGGCGGGGAGTTCAGGATGAACGCGATTGTGTTGGGCTGGGTCGCCACATCGTACCTGGTCGCGGCCGCAATCGGCCTCGTGCCGCTGGGTCGGCTGGCGGACATGCGCGGACGCAAGCGCGTGTTTACATGGGGCGTGGTAGTGTTCACGCTGGGGTCGATTGCATCCGCCTTGTCCGGTTCCGCCCAGAATCTGATCGCCGCGCGGGTTGTGCAGGGCCTCGGCGGCGCAATGATGTTCGGCACCGGGACCGCGATTCTCACCTCGGTGTACCCGCCGCAGATGCGCGGCCACGCGCTCGGCATCAACGCGGCCATGGTCTATCTCGGCCTCTCGCTCGGGCCGACGCTCGGCGGCGTAATGACCCAGGCGCTCGGCTGGCGCTCGATATTCTGGGCTTGCGTGCCTTTGGGCGTCGCGGTGGTCGTGCTGGTCACGTGGAAGCTGGAAGGTGAGTGGTTCGGGGTAAGGGGAGAGCGATTCGACATCATCGGCACGGCGCTGTATGCGGTTGCGTTGTTCTGCCTGATGTACGGGTTCACGCTGCTCCCCGCATTCTCCGGTGGCGTGCTGGTCGTCGTCGGACTGGCGGGTCTGGTTGGATTCGCCCTGCTCGAACGCCGCAGCTCATGCCCGGTGCTCGACATCAGCTTGTTCAGCGCGAATCAGGTGTTCGCGCTGTCCTACGTCGCGGCGCTGGTGAACTACAGCGCAACCTACGCAGTGAGTTTCCTGCTGAGCCTGTATCTGCAGTACGCGCGCGGGCTTGACGCGGGTGCCACCGGGCTTGTGCTGGTCGCCGGCCCCGCAGTGCAGGCCGCAGTGTCACCGCTCGCGGGTCGGCTCTCGGACAAGGTTGAGCCGCGCGTCGTTGCTTCCGTCGGGATGGGCTTTACGGTCGGCGGACTGGTTGCATTCGTGTTTCTGGGCAACTGGACGCCGTTCGTCCTGATAGTGGCGGGTCAGGTCCTGCTCGGTGCGGGGTTCGGGCTCTTCTCGTCGCCGAACACGAGCGCGATCATGGGCAGCGTCGAACGTCGCAGCTACGGTATTGCTGCGGGTACGCTCGCGACCATGCGCATGGTCGGCCAGATGTTCTCCATGGGCATCGCGATGCTCTTGCTTGCATTGTTCGTCGGCCGGGTACAGATTACGCCGGCTAACTATGTCGGACTGCTCCCGGCGATGAGGGTCGCGTTCGTCGTGTTTGCCCTGCTCTGTCTCGGGGGAGTGTTCGCGTCGCTGGCCCGCGGGAAGCTGAACATGAAGCAAGAGGATGAAGGAGGAGGGACGAAGGCGTAAGGGCAGGCGAGGCTAGATGCTAGAAGCTAGATCACAGAAGCTAGAGTGCAGGAACTGGAAGTCAGAACGACCGGACCAGTCCCTTAACTCTTGTCCCATTACGTCTTCGCTTTGTGTCTTGGTGTCTTTGTGGTAAACTCCCGCATGCGTTTCCGATACGACCCGGCCAGGACGTTCGGCCAGAATTGGATTGGGGCGTTCATCGCCTACGCGGTCATGGACTTGCTGTGTGCTGGATTGGGCATGGGAGTGCCGCTTTTCTGTATCCTGCTTGGGTTCTCAGTCGGATGGTTCGGGGCAGTGCGGGCGTGGCACTTCGTCCCGGGGCACGTCGGCGCGATGAAGCGCAGCCTGCGCTATGCTCTGCTCACCTCTCTCGTGACTGTCGTAATAGAAGCCGTCATGTGGGGCCGGCTCGTGCCGCTGATGTTCAACCCGGTCATCGACCCGGGCAACATGGGTCTGCCGATGCTCCTCTATGAGCCGAAGGCGAGCCTCATCGGCTGGTTGGTGTTGATGGTCTTCATATCGCCGTTCCTGCAGTTCCTGATGACCCTGTTCGGTTCTTTCGTCACCTTCCTGTTTGTGTTCAATCGCTGGCCGGAAGGACTGCCCCGAGTCCAGTAGGGACTCGGGGAAGCTCGAAGTCCGAAGGTCGGATCAAGCCCGAATGTCGAATTGATGTCCGGTGCGATTGGTGTCTTGGTGGTGAGATTCCCGCCCGATACCCGACGGAATCAGACTATGGTAAGCTCAGTCTGCGCGTCGAAGAGGTGAAGGTGGTCGGGCGTGAAGCCGACCGTCACAGAATCGCCGGGGCGCGGCGCGTCCTGTGGCGGAACGCGGGCGATGAGCGAGTTCTCGCCGGCCTTAAGGTAGACAATAACCTCGTTACCCATCTGCTCAACCACGTCGACCACGGCATTCAGCACCGGCTTGGGACACGATCCGGAATCCTCAACCGGATTCCGGTCATGTCCCTGCGCAGTCCCCACTTCTCCGAGCACGAGTCCTTCGGGTCTGACACCAAGCACAACCGGCTTGCCTCTCGCCGGGGCCAAGCGATCGGTGAGCGTAGGGCCAAGTTCGAGGCGAAACGAGTTGTGGGAGAAGCTAAGCGGGGTCTGGTCGTCGATCCGGCCGAACAGGAAGTTCATCGGCGGTGAACCAATGAAGCCGGCAACGAACTTGTTCACCGGCCGGTTGTACAGCGTCATTGAGTCGGCGACCTGGAGGAGTCGGCCATCCTTCATTACACCGATGCGCTGGCCCAGTGTCATCGCCTCGACCTGGTCGTGGGTTACGTAGAAGACCGTGGTTTCGAGTTGACGGTGGATGCGGGCGAGTTCGGTGCGCATGCCCACCCGAAGCTTGGCGTCGAGGTTGGATAGCGGCTCGTCGAACAGGAAAACCTTGGGGTGGCGCACGATTGCCCGGCCCAGTGCTACGCGCTGACGCTGGCCGCCGGACAGGGCCGCGGGCTTGCGGGAGAGCAGGTCGGTGATGCCGAGAATCCGCGCCGCCTCGTCGACCCGCGTGCGGATTTCCTCCTTCGGCACCTTGCGAAGCTTGAGCGCAAAAGCCATGTTCTCCTGCACCGACATGTGCGGGTACAGGGCGTAGTTCTGGAAGACCATGGCGATGTCGCGGTCACGCGGCTCGACGTCGTTGACCATCCGGTCGCCGATGTAGATTTCGCCTGAGGTCGGTTCCTCAAGCCCAGCGACGAGGCGAAGGGTAGTGGATTTGCCGCACCCGGACGGGCCAACCAACACGAAGAACTCCTTGTCAGCGACCTCGAACGTGACGTGGTCGACTGCGACAACGCCCTTGTCATACAACTTGGTGAGGTCTTTGAAGCCGACTCTGCTCATCGGCGCGGTCGGCTACAGGCGGTGTTCAGGGCAGTAATGACCAATTCCCAATTGCCAATTCCTAATCAATGAGGAAATGACTAATACCTGAATTGGGCATTGGGCCCTTGGGGTTTGCCTGGTCACTGGTAACTGGTCACTGGACACTACGATTCTCCGGCGCTTGTCGCCAGAGAATCGACAGTATGCGTATCAGGGTCTCACGCAGGTCGCGCCGCGGCACGACCGCATCGAGCGTGCCGTGTTTCAGGCAGAACTCGGCGGTCTGGAAGCCTTCGGGCAGCTTCTCGCCGATGGTGCCCTCGATGGTGCGCCTCCCAGCGAAGCCGATGAGGGCTCCGGGTTCGGACACGATGACATCTCCGAGCATGGCGAACGAGGCCGTGACGCCGCCGGTGCACGGGTCAACCGGGATGGCGATGTACGGCACCCGTTCCCTGCGCAGGAGCCCGAGCTCCGCCGAGGTCTTGGCCATCTGCATCAGGGAGAACGTGCCTTCCTGCATGCGCGCGCCACCGGACGTGGCGATGATGAGCAGGGGCCGGCGTTCGGAGCGTGCCAGCCGTATGGCGCGGGCGATCTTCTCGCCCACGACCGAGCCCATGCTGCCGCCGATGAAGTTGAAGTCCATCACGGCCAGGACGACCCCGATTCCGCCGAGGTTGCCGCGGCCATAGACGAGCCCTTCCTTGCGTCCGGTTCTCTCCTGCGACTTCTTGATTTGTTTCTCGTAGTCGGCAAACTCCAGCGGGTCGGCCGGAGACAGGTCGGCGTCTAGTTCTTCGAGCCGGCCGTCATCGAGCAGGACCTGGACATACTTCTCCGGGTCGATGCGGAAGTGATAGCCGCAACGGGTACAGACGAAGAAGTTGGATTCGAGGGTCTTGCGGTACAGGATTTCACCGCAGCTCTTGCAGCGGAACCACATACCGTCCGGCGTCTGCGACTGGCCGACCGGTCGTGCAGGCGTGGGCATGGGCTAGTATAGAAGCGTACGCCGGTGAGTCAAGAACACGGGCCATGCGGCAGACCTTGAGCACCTTGACATAGGCGCTGGTTGGCATAGATTGGTACATCAAGCTTGAAAGCTGAAAGCTCCAGGAACGCAAGTATATGACCGGAAGAGTCCGGTGGTTCGAGTCGGAGAAAGGCTACGGATTCATCGAGCCCGATGACCGCTCGGGCGATGTCTACGTCCACTTCTGTTGTCTGGCTGCGGACGGGGGGACTGCTCTGCCGGGTGGCACTGCCGTCGTCCGGCCGCTGGAACCGGGCGACAAAGTCCAGTTCGAGGTGGTCGAGGCTCCATACGGCCGGCAGGCCACGCAGGTCAGGCGTGTCGGGGGAATTGGATAGTTCAGAGTCCAGAATCCAGAGTTCAGAGTTTCGGGAGCCAGGAACAGCGAGGCACGAAGAACTGACCGGGATGCAGCGTTTGACAGGCGAAAGGGGTTGTCTAGTCTTAGATAATGTGTGAAGTGTTCCTCGGGCTCGGGTCGAATCTCGGCGACCGGGCCGGGACTCTGGACCGGGCGGTCGCGGCGCTGGCTTCGCTGGGAGAGGTGAGGCGGTCGCGCTGGTATGAGACCGCGGCGGTCGGGCTGCCCGGCGCGCTTGCGTTCCTGAACGGCGTGGTCCGGCTGGATACCGACCTCGAACCCGACGACCTGCTCCGGCAGACCAGAGACATCGAGCGTCAGCTCGGACGTGACCCGCTCCGGCGTGCCGGGTCGAGGACCATCGATATCGACATCCTCATCTATGCCGGGCGAGTCGTCAGCCGGCCGGGACTTGAAATACCGCATCCTCGGCTCCACCAAAGGGCGTTCGTACTCGTTCCGCTGGCCGAACTGGCTCCGAATCTCGTCCACCCGGTGCTGGGCAGGACCGTCGCCGAGATGCTGGCCGAGGTCGGCAGCGCGGGAGTAAAGGCAGCGTGAGGGACCGGAATCAACCACCAAGACACAAAGGCACAAAGTCCGGACCGGATTCCCCTTGGTGTCTTGGTGTCTTTGTGGTGAAGTCCGCTTCCTGACTCATGAGATACATCTGCGTCGAGGGGCCGGTTGGCGTGGGCAAGACCGCACTGGCCGAGCGCCTGGCCCAGCGGCTGGACGCCAAGCTCGTGAAGGAAGCGGTGGAGGAGAACCCGTTCCTCGACAAGTTCTACGGCGACATGCGCAACTACGCGCTACAGACTCAGCTGTTCTTCCTGGTCGCGCGCCACAAGCAACAGCGTGAACTCGCCCAGCCCGACCTCTTTGATGAAAACGTGGTCTGCGATTACCTGTTTGACAAGGACAAGATATTCGCCCACCTGAACCTGAGCGAGCACGAGCTGGCGTTGTACGACAGCATCTACAAGTTCATGGCCGGGGAGATACCAAAGCCCAGTATCGTCGTCTATCTGCAGGCGCGGGTCGAGGTGCTGCTCGCCCGTATCAAACAGCGGGCGCGGGAATTCGAGGCCGCAATTGACCCGCAGTACCTTGAGGAGTTGGCCGATGCCTACAACCACTACTTCATGCACTACGACGCCGCGCCGGTTCTCATCGTCAACACGGAGCGCCTCGACTTCGTGGCCAACCGCGAGGACTTCGAGGATCTGTTCCGGGCGATTGAGGATACGACGACCGGCCGGCGGTTCTACTCGCCGAGGGGCAAGGGTCGATAACGCGGATGACAAGCCAAGTCAGAAGCCAGAAGCTAGAGGCTAGAATGCAGAAGTCCAGAGTCCGGAGTCAAGAGTCCACGGTCCAGGGTCAGGTTCTCTGATGTACACGGCCCCCATCCAACCTGACAAGCTGACCACGGTCCGGATAGTGCGCAAGAAGGCGAAGGCCGAGCGTATCGTCTGCCTGACCGCGTATGACTACCCCAGCGCGCTGATTCTCGACCAGGCCGGGGTCGACCTCATACTGGTCGGTGATTCGGCGGCTAACGTCATTTACGGGATGCCCACGACGCTGACCATCGGTATGGACGAGATGGTGTATCATACCCGCGCGGTAACAGCCGGGGTCAAACGTGCGCTCGTCGTATCAGACATGCCGTTTCTCTCCTATCAAGTCTCGATCGAGGAGGCCGTAGCCAATGCCGGCCGATTGCTCAAGGCCGGGGCCGAAGCGGTCAAGGTCGAGGGCGCAGGCCCGGTCGTGCCGGCCATCAAGCGTCTGGTCGAGCTCGGAATTCCGGTCATGGGCCATCTCGGCCTCACCCCGCAGTCGGTCCACAGGCTTGGCGGCTACCGACTGCAGGCGCGTAAGGCCGTTGACCAGGAGCGGCTGCTGGCCGATGCCCGCGCGCTTGAGGAAGCCGGATGTTTCGCGATTGTGCTGGAAAAGATACCGGCCGAGGTCGCAGGCAGAGTGACCAAAGAACTCAGGATTCCAACCATCGGCATCGGCGCGGGGCCGAATTGCGACGGCCAGGTCCTCGTGCTGCACGACATGCTCGGGATGTTCGATACGCCGCCGCTGAAGTTCGTGAAGCAGTATGCACAACTTGCGGGTGAAATCCGTAAGGCAGTGGCGGCCTACGCCGAGGATATCCGCTCCGGCAAGTTCCCGGGCGAAGAACATACCTTCCACATCGAGAAGTGACGAATGACGATTGTCGAGTGTAGATTGCCCCGGATTCCCTAATCGCAAATCGTCAATTGTAAATCGGAAATGCCGATGAGGGTCGTGAAGTCTGTGGCGGCGATGCAGCGTATCGCCCGGGACCTGAAGCGGCGGGGCCGTATCGGGTTAGTCCCCACCATGGGCTATCTGCACGAAGGTCACCTGCGGCTGGTGCGGGCGGCGCGCCGGCAGTCGGACTTCGTCGTGGTGTCGATATTCGTGAACCCGATGCAATTCGGGCCGAAGGAAGATTACCGCCGCTACCCGCGTGACTTCGGTCGCGACCGCAGACTGCTCCAGTCGGCAGGGGCCGACTTCATCTTCTGTCCGGGTGTTGAGGAGATGTACCCGGACGGTTTCGCCACCTTTGTCGAAGTCGAGCGGCTGGGCGAGGGCCTGTGCGGCAAGTCGCGGCCGGGCCACTTCCGGGGCGTGACGACGGTCGTGACGAAGCTGTTCAATACCGTTCTTCCGGACGTTGCCGTGTTCGGAGCCAAGGATGCGCAGCAGGCGTTCGTCATCCGTCGGATGACCCGGGACCTCGGGTTCCAGACGCGCATCGAAATCCTGCCGACCGCACGCGAAAGCGACGGGCTGGCGATGAGTTCCCGCAACGTCTACCTGACGCCTGTGCAGCGGGCCGAAGCGCCGGCGCTGCACCGGTCGCTGGTGCTGGCCCGACACATGATCGAGCAGGGCGAGCGCGAGGCTGCGAAGGTTAAGGCCGCCATGCGCCGGCTGATAAAGCGTGAGTCAGATGGCCGGATTGACTACGTCGAAATTGTCGATACCGACGAGTTGAGGCAGGTCAGGACCATCGATGGAGAAGTGCTCGTGGCCCTGGCTGTTTTCTTCGACAAGACCCGGCTCATCGACAACGTCATCGTCCGGGGCTGACCCAAGGTTGAGGTCGAGGTTGAGAACCGGAAGCGCGCGTTGCCGGTCTTAACCTAGACCTTAGCCTTAGCCTGTTCCTGCATCCCCCGCACGAAAACCCACCCCACCACCGCCAGCACGCTGAGCACCGCGCCGAACGCCACCAGCACCATCCGGTAGGACGTCAGGTCCCCGAGCGCGCCTACGAGAACGGTGGTCAGGAGGAAAGTAGCGTTGGTAATGAATTCGCGGGTCGAGAATATCCGGCCGCGGATGCTGTCCGGCACCTCCTCCTGCAGCATCGTGTTCTGGACTACTCCGAGCCACGAGAAGGCGACGCCTGCAACGAGTGCAATCACGACCATGAACCAGATGGTGATGAGCCAGGGACTGGCCAGGAACAGCAGACCGAAGAGCAAGACCACGCCGACCACGACCATCGGCTGGTTGATCCTCCGCCGGATGAGGCCGATGCTGGCCCCGCCGCCAACCATGCCGACTGCCAGAACTCCGGCAAAGATACCGACCCCGCCAGTGCCTAGCTTCAGCACCTGCTGCACTATGTAAATCAGCACAGTGTAGGAGACTGAAGAGATGAACATCGTGACCACGAACGAGGCCATCACGAACGCCACCAGTTTGTCCCTGCCGACAACGCGGATGACCTCGCCGAGGTCGTGGTAGAGTTGCCTGAATGCCTGAGCAATGAGTCCCGACGGGCTGCGGAAATGGGGGCTGTACCTCGCGTCCTCGCGCTCGGTGGGACTGTCCCCACTTCCGCCACGGCGAGACGCGCCGGGCGCTGAACGTTGCGCGACGTACACCCCGGCGATTGCCAGCACAAACAGGCCGGAAATAAGGTGAGTCGAGGCATTGATGAACAGGCCGTATTTCCAGCCTGCCCACTTAATGAGGAAACCTCCCGCTACCATCCCGATGATAGTCGCAATGCGGCAGAGGGTCATGTTGACGGAATTGGCCATCAGCAGCTTGCGCGGCGCAACGAGCCGGGGTATCAAAGCCGGGACCGAGGTATTGTTGAACACGTCCAGGCCGAAGAAGACGAACAGGGCGACCCAGAAAGGAGCGAAGCTCTTGAGGGCGATGATGAGAAAGGCTGCCGCCACCCACAGCACTGCCTGAAGGATGTGCACGTACGCCAGAACCTTCCGTTTGTCCCAGCGGTCTACGAGCACGCCAGCGATGGGAGCGATGATAATTGTCGGGAGGACGAACGCGAGCGAACCGGCTGAGTAGGCCATGAGCTTGCCCGGCTCGGAGGCGGCAATCACGGTAATCAACAGCATGTGCGTGAGCCGGTCTCCGAGTTGGGCCACGCTGCAGGACGTGGTCAGCAGGGCGAAGTTACGAATGCGGAGCACCGAGGCAAAACCGCGCGACCCGTTCGACTCGTGGGACTCGCTCAGGGCAGGCATCGGTGCATCGTAGCGGCCAACCGCCTGGAGTCAAGGCGGGTTGCACACGGACCGCCGGGTGTCTGCGCGACCGCCTAAGCGGCCGGCGTATCGCCGTCGAGCCTTGACATCCCGGGCGTCGAATCTATAATCCGTCACGATGACCGAGGTTGGTTCCTCCAGAATAGCTGCACAGCAGCACCACAGGAGTATCGCCCCAAAGACAATCACCGTCCTGCCCTGACCGCGCCCGGATAACCGGGTCCTATTCGTTCAGTCTGGCGGTTCAGGCGAGTCCGCTAAGTCCTGATAGGAGGTATCAGTGACCGCAGCAAGGACCGCAGGAGTCTGTCTGGTTTTGGCCGGCATCGCGCTGGCCGGACCGTCATTCCGCATTGGCACCAAAGTCACCTGGCACGGCGGCGAATCATGGTCGGATTTGTACGATTCCAGTGGAGCGCCAGACGCCCGAGTCGTATACGAACGGTTCTCCGTCGGTCCGGCAATCGAAGCGTCATACGGGCCGGTATTGGGAGTCCTGACCGGCAAGATCGACCTGGCTCAGTTGAGCTTCTCCACATCTGGCAGAGGCGGAATCGGATTCAGCCTGTTCCCGATGGTGGGCCTGGACCTGATGGCCGAGCCGCCGACCCGATGGCGGGTGAAACCCTATGCCTGGGTCGGAGTGCGGACAGCCGGCTACACGCAGTCGTCATCCGTGTACGAGTTTCACCCCGATGCCGTGACTAACTGGCGCGGCGGCCTCGGCGTCAAGTACAGGCTAACCGACAGGATTGACCTCTTCGCCGAGACGCAGTGGTACGAGAACAACACCTGGTGGGATGGCGTCGACTACGGACCCGAAGGGGCGTGGATGGTGGGGTGGTCAACGGTAGAAGGGATCGGACTGGTCAACGCAGGCATCGGCGCCCGCTTCGCGCTCGGGAAGTAGCATTTTCAGATGAGCAGAAAGGGAACGATACAGATGAAACCCGGATACCTGGCCCTGGCCTTGCTCGGACTGATAGCCGTCGGCTGCGACGACTTCACGCCACGGACGGCCACACAATTCCAGACCAGCTCAAATACAGTGGACGTGTTCGCCCGCAATGACACGCTGCTGGTTGCGACAAGCGATAGTGGCCTGCTCGCCTTCGATATCTCGAAGCCGAAAGAACCGCGCCAGTTGTGGCGTGCCAATCTGGGCCGCGACTGCCGATGCCTGATTACCGTCGGCGCAGCCGCGTACGTCGGCACTGATTCCGGCATCGTCATCTACCACATACCCACCGGTGACAGGACTCGGCAATACGCCGGCGGCACGAGCCAGGTCGTAACGGGCCTGGTTGCTGACTCCACTCGGCTGTATGCCGCCACCGCCGATGGCATCACGGCATTTGACCTGGCCTCAAGCGTCGCCGTGAAGTACATCCCGTTGGCCGGTGAGCCGACCGGCGTGGCCCGACATGATACGCGCCTTTTCGTTTCCCTGCGCGACTGGGGCGTGCGCATGCTCAGCATCCTGCCCGGCGATTCGTTCGTCCTCGATACACTGCAGTTGGGGCAGCACAGCGGTGCCGAGGGCGTGATTGTAACGGCCAACGGATTCTGCGTCGCCTTGCAGGGAAACGCGGGCGCCAACTTCGAGTGCACGCCGGCTCCCGACTCGATCGTCTGGGGAGGTGGAGGAAGCGGAGGCAACAATTCCGCCTATGGCGCGGCCGCGACCGACGGTACAGAGGAAGTGTCCGTCTACGTCGCGGACTCGACCAGGGTAGAGTTTACCACCATCACCAACAAACCAGGAGAAAGCTCCATCTCAACCGAGGAGGGTTCCGACTTGAACGGCTTCACCCGACGCATCTGCCTTGGCGGCAACGGCTACGTCTACACGGCATCCGGCGACGCCGGCATCTACATCTTCCGCGAGTAGTTGAGATGAACAGGACAGAGCGAGCTTCAGGACAAGTGTGGGTAGACTTGTAACAGAAGGAATACAATGAGAACAATAGCTCTCGCGAGGGGCGGGCGAAAGCCCGCCCCTTACGCGGCGGAGTATCGGTAGACCTATGGCGTTGGTGCCGAGGCGTCGAAGACCTCGGTGCGGATTCGGGCGAGGACGGCGGTGTCCAGCAGAACGCTGCTGTCTATGAGCAGGCGTGTTTCTTCCGCCATGCCGCTATCGCGTGCTGCAGCTCAACCGATGTGAATTCGTCACGCATGTCACTCAATGCACCCCGCCAGTCGAGCTTCATCTTTCCAGCAGGTCGGGGGACACGCGTATCCCTGACGAATCGCGCAAAGTCCCTGACCTCTGTCTGCAATTCCTCCGGAAGTCCCTTTGTTACTTCGACCACTTCATCAAGCGTCTTCATATCTTACTTCACGATCTTCAGAGTCAATATACCCGCTCGTCGCCGTAGGGTCAAGGCCGCGGGCGCACCCCTGAACCGAAATAGGACCTCACCACCAAGGCACGAAGACACAAAGCAGAAGGGATGAATCGGGAAGGGATGAAACAGGATTAAGGATGAAACCGGAAAGGCTGAATCAGGAAAGCCGGAGCCAGCATTCATCCTTCATCCATCCCTCCGCCTGCGCACGAGATCCCTGTGCCGTTTGACTAGTGGCAAATTGCCACTGTGCTCTAAGTTAATATGACAGGTTACCCCCTCCATGAAATCGCGACCAAGCTGGCGCGTGCCCTGCGCGTTATTGACATGAAGGGCGTCGTGGGTCATAATCAGGCGCATTTAGAAGGACAACGTGACGGCTGTCGTTGACCGACCTCAGACCGAGCCAGACACGAGGGGGATTACTGCGCCGATTCGGGTGCACCCGCCGGAGACTTCGCCCAAGATTCACGACTGGAGGACCACATGAACAGAAGCTTGCTGTGGCTGACCGCAGCCATCCTCGTGCCCGTTGCCGTCTTCGGCTCAGCCTGGGTCGGACAGGACCGGGTCAACCGCCCGGATGGCGACACGTGCGAACTCGCCCCGTTCATCGCTTGTGACGGCTCCGGTCGCCCTTGGGTTTGCTGGATGAGGAAGCCTTCTGATAGCTGTGTTCGCTGGACTCGGTGGACCGATGGCAAGTGGGACCAGGAGCAAGGAGTTGTGCCCAACCCGCCGAACCTGGCCTACTCATATCCTCACTCGATATGTTTCGACCGCGAAGGTGTGCCATGGATCGGACTGGGGAACTGGTACGAGAACAACACGTCCGACATGTTCTCCAGCCGCTGGAACGGCAGTACGTGGGGCTCGGAGATCCAAATAAACCCACCGGATTCCACCTTGTTAGAGTTCGCTCCGGTTATCAGTTGCGGTGGGGATCAGATGTGGTCTGTCTGGTACGGCGGCCCGAGCAGTACTGCGCCATACTCAGTATACGCCAGCCGCTGGAATGCTGTGAAGGGCGTCTGGGACTCGGTAATGCAGGTCAGTCCGCCGAATGGAAACAACCACTGGTGGTGCGACATGGCGGTCGATTCGATGGGAAGGCCTCACGTGGTGTGGACAGAAACCGAGCATCTTGCCGTCTACTACAGCTTCTACGATGGCACGCAATGGTCGGAGCCTCTGCTGTTGAATGACAGCAGTCGCGAGAAAGCTGCGGCCTGGACAGACCCGCACATCGCCATAGACCGCGACGGCATCCTGCACGTGGACTACACCGGCGTCCTCAATGGCGCTCCAGCCCGAGACGTATTCTACACACGAAACGACGGCTCAGGTTGGACACCCTCAGTCCGCGTCACGCAGGACACTGTCGTCAACTATGACGAGTGGTATTCTGACATAGCGGCTTCGAGTAGCGACAACGTCTGGATAGTGTTCATGAGACAGGGAGAAGGCTCGGACGAGTTCCGCCTCTACGCGGTTCACTTCGACGGTCAGTCGTGGTCGGAGGAGCAGCGACTGGACAACGGCTCGTCACTCGAAGACTGTGACCCAGCAGTCTGTCTGGACGCGTCTGGTTGTCCGTGGGTCATCTGGGACGGCGTGACCCCGGGCGCCAGTACTGACATCTTCTACAATCGTATCGCCGCTCCGTCAGCCATTCACGAGACCACGTCCGGGGCCGCGGTCCGCTTCCCGTCAGTTGTGTGCGGCGTGCTGCGCGTTCCGGCGTCGAGCGTGATGCGTGGAGCGTCCTGCGCCCTGCTCGACATCAGCGGCAGGGAGGTCCTGCAGTTGCACGCCGGCGCGAATGACGTGCGGGCGCTGGCTCCGGGGGTGTACTTTGTCAGAGGGGGGCTCGGGACTGGGGGCGAGGGGCTAGGGAAGACGCGCAAGGTCGTGGTGACGAGGTGAGCGGTAAGTAGGCAGTAGACGGTAGACAGAATGCAGGGAAGGGGCGGGCGCAAGCCCGCCCCTTACGCGGCGGAGAATCGGAGGACCTCAGGCGTTGGGGTAGAGGCGTCGAAGACATCGGTGCGGATTCGGGCGAGGACCGCGGAATCCAGACCGTGGTCGGGATGGGACGCGAAAGCGAGGCTAAGGCTCGCGTCTGCGCGGGCGGCGAGGCTTCGTGGCAGGCCGGTCGCGGGCAACGGGCGGTTCACCAAGCACTTCCGCCGGCGTGATTCTGCCCCGCTTGGTCCGGTCGAAGTCGGCGTCGAGGCTGACCAGGGTCAGGTCGTGTTTCTCCGCCGCCACATACTGATAGGCATCGTCGAAGTCCAGCCCCAGCTCCCCTGTTCTCACTGCGAGCGATACGACCTCGTCGGGGGTCAACCTGAGTAATGTCACCCCGCGGACAACGAGCAGGTCTTTCACGAACCGGGCGAGCGCTTCGCCCCGCTTGCGACTTACCAGAATTAGAGCGACCGAATGGAATGCGAAATCCGTGACATAGAGTGCGGCGTGAGGCGTCCGCTCGAAGAATTGTGCCACCTCATCGGCGCGCTCCTGGTTCAGGAGGAGTTCAAGCAGAACGCTGCTGTCTATGAGCAGGCGTGTTTCTTCCGCCATGCCGATATCGCGTGCTGCAGCTCAACCGATGTGAATTCGTCACGCATGTCACTCAATGCACCCCGCCAGTCGAGCTTCATCTTTCCAGCAGGTCGGGGGAGACGCGTATCCCTGACGAATCGCGCAAAGTCTCTGACCTCTGTCTGCAATTCCTCTGGAAGTTCCTTTGTTACTTCGACCACTTCATCAAGCGTCTTCATGTCTTACCTCACGATTTTCAGAGTCAATATACCCGCTCGTCGCCGTAGGGTCAAGGCCGCGGGCGCACCCCTGAACCTGGATAGGAACTCACGACCAAGGCACAAAGACACAAAGCAGAAGGGATGAATCGGGAAGGGATGAAATAGGATAAGGATGAAACCGGAAAGGCTGAATCAGGAAAGCCGAAGCCGGCATTCATCCTTCATCCCTCCGCCTTCATCTTTGGTGGACTGACGTCTTAGTGGTTCAATGTCGGAATCAGGGCATGGGCTGCGTCTTGACATGAAGGGCGTCGTGGGTCATAATGAGGCGCATTTAGAAGGACAACGTGACGGCTGTCGTTGACCGACCTCAGACCGAGCCAGACACGAAGGGGACTGCTGCGCCGATTCGGGCGCACCCGCCAGATACTTCACCCAAGGCCTACAACTGGAGGACCGTATGAAGAGAAACTTGCTGTGGCTGACCGCAGCCATGCTCTTGCCCGCTGCCGCACTCGGTCAGGGCTGGGTCGGGCAGCAAATGATCAATCGGCCCGACGGCGACACGTGCGAGCTAATGCCGGCCATTGCGTTCGACGCGGCAGGAGTCCCGTGGGTCGTCTGGGGTAGGAACTTGTCAGATACGACGTTGTTGTACTCCCGATGGGACGGCAGGCACTGGGCGCCCCAGAGTGGCGTCTGCGCCAACGCGCCCGGTGTTCACTGCGGGGTCGGCCCTTCGCTTTGCTTTGACAGTCGTGGCCGCGCCCGGGCGGCGTGGAGCAGCCAGAACAATGACAACTCCCTTGATGTGGGTTCCTCTTACTGGACTGGCTCAGCATGGAGTCCGGAAGTACAGGTTGACACGCCCGACGCCGACTCAATGGACGTCACGCCCAAGATTGCCTCAGGCGGCGGACAGGTTTGGTGCGTCTGGAACCACGCCGAGACACAGGTGTCTCCGTATTCCGTCTACGCGAGTCGCTGGGACGACAGTACCGACCGCTGGGAAGGCGAGTACTGTGTCAACCCGCCAAACGGCAACAACAACTGGTGGTGCGATGTTGCGGTGGATTCCGGAGGAAAGCCACACGTGGTCTGGACAGAAACCGAGCATCTTGCCATCTACTACAGCTTCTACGATGGTGCGCAATGGTCGGCGCCTTCGCTGGTGAACGACAGTAGTCGTGTGAGGGCTGTGGTTTGGCCGGCCCCGCGCATCGTCATAGACCGCGAAGGCATCCTGCACGTGAGCTACACCGGCGTCCTCAACGGAGACTCTGCCAGCGACGAGTTCTACACTCGAAATGATGGCTCAGGATGGACTCCCTCGGTACGCGTCACCCAGGATCCGGTCAATAACTGCGAGGACGAGTATTCTGACATCGCGGCTGACAGGAGTGACAACGTGTGGATAGCCTTCGAGAGAGATGGCGGCGGTTCGTACGCGGGCATCTACGCGGTTCACTTCGACGGCAAGTCGTGGTCAGGGGAACAGCGGCTGGACGATGACAGCGCGCACGGCGACGGCAGCGTGACGGTCGCGTTGGACCCGGCGGGGCTTCCGTGGGTCGCCTGGTGTGGGGTGACTTACAGCCAAGGTAACGACGATATCTACTGCAACCACTACTCGACTCCGCCAGCCATACACGAGACCAAGCACGGCGCGGCGACCCGCCTCCAGTCAGTTATCCGTGGGGTGCTGTGCGTTCCGGCATCGAGCGTGATGCGTGGAGCGTCTTGCGCCCTGCTCGACATCAGCGGCCGCCGTGTCCTCGACCTCCATCACGGCACGAATGACGTGCGGGCGCTGGCGCCCGGCGTGTACTTCGTCAGAGAGGGGCTAGGGACTAGGGGCGAGGGGCTAGGGAAGACGCGGAAGGTCGTGCTGACCGGTGGGCGGTAGAGAAGACAGTTTGCGGTAGACAGTAGACCAGGCGGGGCGGCCTTCGGGCCGCCCGCATCACTGTCGGGCGCGTCTCTTCGCATGAGTCCAATAAGACTCACGCGGGTTGATGGCCAAGAGATGGGATAAGTCCTTGGATTAGCGGCGGTTTGAGATGCTGGGCGAGTCGCCTTGGGGGTCGCCCCGGGAACGGTTCCCAGGGTGGTTCCGATGGCGGTTCGGCACATTACTTGGAGGGGGACTCTCGGAGAGACTTGGCGGGCGATGTTCAGGGTGACCTGTGCTGCGGTTTGGAGTGCGACCTGCACCATGACTCGGCTCGTGATTGTCGCCATCTCCCGGACGGTGATTCGCGTCGTGACCCTCGGCGTCACTCGCGAGATGACCTGCACTGCTACTCGTGGGGTGATTCGCAGGGCGACTTGCAAGGCGATTCTCAGGGCCATTCGCGGGGCAAACCTCCGGGTGTCTGCTGTGGTTCGCGCGCTGAATCGTGACCGATTTGCGCGGCGAGTCTCAGAGCTCGGTTCCAACGCAGGCGGCCAGGTAGCTTCTTTCCGTGACGCCCGGCGAGGAAAAGCGGGAGCTAAGCTCCCGCAGTCCACGGGCAGCGGGACGCGATCACGCGCGAAAGCAGGGGACAGTCCAGAGGGGACACGTCCACGAAGCGACGCGAGGAGCGCGTCGCGGATGTGTCCCCGGCGCGAGGACGCGCGGTACAGTCCCCGTTTTCGCGAGCTAGAACCTGAGGAAGGCTCCGACTCCACCGCTGCGTGTCAGCTCTTTGGCGGCATCGCCCTTTACGACCTCGATGGGCAGGCCGTGGTCGATCACGAGGCGCGGCAGAACCGCGGCCAGGCTGACCTTCGTCATGTCCGCGGCGCTGCATTTTCCACAGTGGCTGTTGGTGCTCGCGCTGATAGTCTTGCACTGGGCGCACCGGCTGACCTCGGCATCGAAGTCCTTGGCCACGATCAGTCGTGAGGCCCGGCCGTCCTGCACGAATTTGAGGACCGGGTCGACGCCGACCGCTGCCTTTTTGCTGATGCCCGCGGCCCCGAACAGCTCGGCGACAAGAGCATGCTCGCGCTGCTGTTCCCAGGCGGCGATGGCCGGCAGCACTTTGTGAACGGCGTCCGTCGGGTTGGTGAACGTCTCCATGTTCATCTGGGTGACGACGAGGTTGCCGATGTCGGGGGGCAGGGACTTGGCGAAATCAGGCAGCACCGATTTGGTCCCGGCGAGGACCAGCCGGCGAATCCGGTAGCGTTCGACAAGCTCGGCCAGCGGTTTGTGGAGCGTCTTCCAGAAGCGCCTGACCTGCTCCATGTATCGCTGGTCGAAGGCTTCGACGCTCCGCCCGCCCTTCTGGACCGAGTCGCCCCCGCCCTTTGACCCGACGACCTGTTTGCGCCACTGGCTGGTGTCGATATCGGCGCGGAACTCTTTGAATACCTCGAACTCGTTCAGCCGAACCGAGAGGAAGCGGACGTGCTCAATGCCGGCGACCAGCACACCATACGGCCGGTATTCCTCGATGAGCCACAGCAATTGGGCAGTGTTGGGTAGCCCCCAGCTTGCCTCGTCGCGAACCGGGATTCGGGAGGGGAACTCATCCCACGACTTGGGGCCGGCGAAAACAAGGAGTGAGTTGCCCGCGGGTTGGTACTGGCTGACGAAGTTCATGAGCTTGGCTGCGGCCTGGTCGTAGAGCTTCCGGTCTTCAGCCGGGACCGCCGCCTCGATACCGTGCAGGAGGCTGCGAAGCCGAGCCGGATAGGCGGAGCGCTGCTGGTCGGACCGCGTGTTGAAGTAAAGGGTCAGTATGTGACGGTCGGTGCTCTCGGTCAGACGTTTTACATCACTGGGTGATACCATGGGTAGCTCCTCGTTCTTCTCAGGTGTGCCAACAACTCAGACTATTAGACTCGGTCTGCTTGTCAAGCGTTCCGGATAAGTTCCTTGCTCCAGCGAGGTCGCCCACTAGAATGGGAGCGTGCCCTTGAAAACGGACGCCACGCAGTCGAACTCGGCGCTGCCGGCCGGACGGTTCAGAGTCGGCACCAGCGGCTTCTCGTTCGACGATTGGCTGGGCAGGGCCTACCCGGCCGGGTTGTCCAAGACGAAGATGCTCGAATACTACGAGAACGTGCTCGGGTTCGACACAGTCGAGCTGAATTTCACTTACTACGCGATGCCGGCGCCGAAGACTCTCGCATCCATGGTGAGCCGGACCGGTAGCGGCTTCTGCTTCGTGGTCCGTTCGCACAAGGACATGACCCACGACATCTGGCAGGACGAGGACCGGCGAATCCTCAAGGATACAAGCGAGGTATTCAAGTCGTTCCGTGAGGGCATCAGCCCTTTGGTCGACTCGGGCCGGCTCGGGTGCGTGCTGGTCCAGTTCCCGGTCTTCTTCTATCCAGCGCCGCAGAACTTCGACTACATGCGCAGGATGCCGGAGTTGATGCCGGACGTCTCCATCGTGGTCGAGTTCCGCAACCGGGCCTGGCTGAGGCCCGACGCATTCCGGGCGCTGGAGCAGAGCAAGATGGGCTTCTGCGTCGTGGACGAGCCGAAGATACCGCGACTGATGCCGTTCGAGCCGCGACGCACATCGGATATCGCCTATTTCCGCTTCCATGGCCGGAACCAGAACTGGTTCAATGCTTCACGCGAGGAACGGTACAATTACCTGTATTCGGGCGTGGAGCTGGGCGAGTTCATGCAGCCCCTGCGTGACGTGAGCGCGGGGGCGAAGATGACCTACACTTTCTTCAACAACTGCCACGCCGGAGCCGCGGCGCGGAACGCCCTGATGATGAAGCAGATGCTGGGGCTGATAGACAATCTCACGCCCATCCAGACCCGCATCGTAGCGGGTCTACCGCAATCCTGAGGCCGAGACAGACGGGGAATTCTCAAGTCTCAATTGCCAATGCCCAATCAAGCCCCAAGCCCCAATGTGCGGAAGTTCGGGCTTTGTGATTGAATGGTCATTGACGCTTGGTCATTCGGATCTTGTCGGTAGCACTGTCTGCTTGACTTTCGATAGCGGTAGAATATCCTCAGCAAGATGAAAGTAGCTCTCGCCGGATTCAACCTCGAGTACGAGCTGATGCAGACGCTCGCCAGGAACCACCGCGTAGTCCTTACCCCGGAGCTGATTTCCGCCGCCTATGCGCGGATCAGCCGCAGTTCCAAGCCGGTCGAGGAGCTGCGGCAGGATGCGCGCCGGGAGATAGAGAAGGCGCGCAAGTCCAACGTCACCATCGTCTTCGAGATGGGGCATCATTCGATTGCCGAGCATGCGGTCTTCAACTTCGATGTCACCGGCGTGTCGCGGCTCGCGGTTGAGGCGCTTGAGCGCCACCGACTGAACTCGTATACCGAGAAATCGCAGCGCTACGTCACGCTGAGCGACGACTTCGTGGTACCGGAGGAGCTGAAGGACACCGAGGTGCTGGACGAGTTTGTGACGACCGTGAGACTCCAGAATCACTACTACCACGAGCTCTACTACAAGCTGGTGCCGCACTTCACGGCCAAGCATCCGGAGTGGAGGGACGAACCGCTCCGGGCGGAGAACGCGGCCAAAGAAGACGCCCGCTATATCACCGGGCTTGCCATCCAGACCCAGCTTGGGATGACCGCCAACGCGCGGAACCTGGAGTTGATGCTGAAGAGCCTGAGCGCGAGCGAGCTGGCCGAGGTGCGGGCCCTGTCGGCGCGGCTCTACGAGCAGACGGTCGCGGTCGCCCCGTCGCTGATTGTATTCCCGGAGCCGACCGACTACGAGAAGAACACTTACGCGCGGGTCCGCGAGTACTCCCAGACTTTCATGACTCCGGCGTTTAACCGCCGGCCCCGCAACTTCATCGCGCTGGCCGCGTCCGACGTCGCGCTGGTGGACTATACCCAGAACGCCGACAACAAGCTGCTGGCCGCAATCCTGCACTCGGTTTCACGCGCGTCTCACGCCGAGTGCATGAACCGGGTCGAGCGGCAGACGCTCGCCCGCAAGAAGGAGATATTCAAGCTGGCGTGCCAGGACATGCAGGCGTACGACGCGGTCCTGCGCGAGTTCGAGCACCTCAGCCTGACGTTCGAGCTGGTGATATCGGCATCGGGCTTCGCGCAACTGAAGCGGCACCGGCTGATGACGATAACCGCTCAGCCGTACGACCCGAAGAACGGCTGGACCATCCCGACCTCGATTGCCGAAATCAAGGAGCACAAGTCGTTCAAGGAGATGCTGGCGAGAACTGAGGAAGTCTTCGACCGGGTTGCCGCGTTCAACCCGGCCGTCGCGCAGTACGTGCTCACCAACTCCCACCAGCGGCGGGTGCTAGTAACGGTCGACGCCCGCGAGCTGTACCACATCTCGCGGCTGCGCGAGGACCCGGAGGCGCAGTGGGACATCCGCGACATCGCGGGCCGGATGATGGAGCAGGCCCGGCACGTGATGCCGTTGACGCTCGCCCTGGCCTGCGGCAAGGACAACTATCCCCGGGTCTACGAAGAGCTGTTCGGCAGGCCGCCGGCAGTCACCGAACTGAAGCTGCCCGAGGCGCGGCCGCTGCCGGTCCAGACTGAGAAAGCACCGCGCAAGAGGCCCAAGAACCGGGACAGGAATTCACCACCAAGACACAAAGACACAAAGATGGGTCCCGACGTGAACGTTCCGGATTCGACTGGCGCTGTTGGCGGTTCTGTTCCGGCTTCGGGGAAGAAGTTACGGCCGAAGAAGAGCGAAAAGGAGTAGCCGATGCAGGTAGCCAGCCTCGACGAATTGAAGAAAGCGGTGAAGGCACTGGAGCCCGAGATTGTCGTCACCGACGAAGCTCTTGTGAAGAAAGTGCTATTCTGGAACACCCTGCGCGCCATCGCCAACGTTGTCGTCATCGTCATTCTCGCTGTCGGCATTGCGGCCTGGGCCAACCCGCTACGGATTCCCGAGTTGGAGCAGACCTGGGCATTGCTGGCGCGGCGTATCATACTCGGCGTGGGCGTGCTGATGCTCTTCGCCGAATACGTCATACCGGTCGTCCGCCTGTACAAGCCGGCCGGCAAGGATTCACTCGGACTCAAGCTGGTTCCGCGTAAGAGCAGCAAGTAGCCGCAGGCCTCAAGCGACAAGCTACAGGCTGGCGACACAAGCGCAAGCCCGAGTTCGGGTCGAGTCTCCTAACTTCTGACCCTGTGGCGGAACGCATCGAGTTGGAAATTGTCCCGGCACGAAGTCCAGAATCCCAGGAAATGTCCAAGGCTCGCGGCGCCTGAGCCAGGCTTCGACTCGATCTTGTGCTTGAGCGGGCTCTACTGCGGGTGGCCGGCGAAGAGAGGGTAGAGGCGCTCGCGGGTGGACTGGTCGACCGCGCTGAAGTGGGAGAACTGCATGGAGTTCGAGGCGCGGCCCTGGCTGAGCGAACGGAGCGCGGTTGCGGACACGATGTCGCCGATGGTCGTTGGGCTAGGCGTACTCATACAGCGGCACTTCACGCGCCGGGCGGTCGGCGCTGAGCAGAAGCCGCTCAATGTGACGCACCGTCTCCGGGCTGAGGAGCACGTCTCCGCACACCGAGCACACTTCCGCCGGTACGTGGTCAATCACAACGACCTGGCCGTGATAGCGCACCGTGTGAGTGATCTCGCGTGTCTGACATTCGCCGCTGCAATCCCTGATGCTACACTTCATGGTTTCCTCCTGACTGCGGGCTCCGGCCACTTTGGCGGCCGGGGTTCGTACACGGTGATGATGACAAGCATCTCCAGCGACGTCGTGCAGACGACGTGCAGGTGACGGCCGCTGGCGGTGACCCCATGCAGCAGACAGCACGGCCCGCGTCGGTGCTCGGGGTAGTACTCGATGACGTCGCCGGAACCCGCCGCCTGCAGCAGTTCGTCCATCGTGACCTCTTCTTCAACCATTTCCTGATTCGCGTGGACGGTGATTCGTACCTGCTCGGCACGTGCTTGCGCCCGGATTCGTGCCAGAACGGCATCGCCGGCAGGCATGTTTGGCATCAGAGCATGTTACCTCGGTCGGGTCAGGAGTCAATGCTCCGCGAGTGGCGGGTTGCGAGTCAGGTAGGCAGCCACCGAACATCTGCGGTCGGCGGCGGTGCTTGAGCTTGGGCTTGCGCCCTGTCTAATACTGCGGGTGGCCGGCGAAGAGAGGGTAGAGGCGTTCGCGGGTGGACTGGTCGACCGCGCTGAAGTGCGAGAACTGCATGGAGTTCGAGGCGCGGCCCTGGCTGAGCGAGCGGAGCGTGGTCGCGTAACCGAAGGTCTTGACCAACGGCAGTTCGGCCTTGATTATCTGGTGGCCCTTGACCGCTTCGAGGTGCAGGACTTTGCCGTCGCGGGATGTGATGTCACCGAGCACGTTGCCGAGGTACTGGTCCGGCGTCACGACTTCGAGCTCCATTATCGGTTCGAGGAAGGTCGGTTCGGCGGCCATGAACGCCTCGCGGAACGCGGTGTTCGCCGCGACCTTGAAATCCACATCCGCGGAATCCTGCTCGTGCCACTGGCCGTCGACGACGTGCACTTTTACGTTCACCACGGCGTAGCCGGCCAGCACGCCCGACTCCAGGCTGTCGTGAATCGCCTGGGTGACGGCAGCGGCAAACTCGCGGGGCAGGGTGCCGGGTTTGAGCTCATCCACAACGGCGTTGCCTTCCGGTGACGGTTCGAGCATGACCTTGACGACGGCGTAGTGGCCCTTGCCGCCGGCCTGACGGATGAAGCGGCCTTCGGCGGTCGCACGCGCCGTGACCGTCTCGCGGTAGGAGACCTGCGGCTTGCCGGAGTGGACCGCGACCCGGTAGTCTCGCGCCAGGCGGTCGATGAGTATCTCCAGATGCAACTCGCCCATGCCGGATAGAATGAGTTGGCCGGTTTCCTCGTCGGTGCGGACCTTGAAGGTCGGGTCCTCGAGCGCCAGCGTCGCGAGCGAGTCGTGGAGCTTGTCCTCGTCGGCCTTGGTCTTGGGCTCGATGGCGAGGAACACGACCGGCTCCGGGTACTTGATGGCCTCGAAAGCAATCGGGTGGGACAGGTCAGTCAGGGTCTGGCCGGTGCGCGGTTCCTTGAGTCCGATGACGACACCGATTTCTCCCGCCGACAGAGCCTCGACCTCCTGCTGCCGGTTGGCGTGCATGATGGCGAGTTTCTGGATGCGCACGCGCTTCATCTCCGGTACGCACATTACCACCTCGCCCTGCGCCACGCTGCCCGAGTAGACGCGCAGGTAGGCGAGCATGCCGCGCTGCTGGTCGGCGGTGAGCTTGAATATCAGGGCGGAGAACGGCGCCTTGCGGTCGGACGGCCGCGATTCCACCTTGCCGTTCTTCGGGTTGACGCCGTGCGCGGGCGGCACGTCGAGCGGCGACGGCAGGTAGTGGACGATGCCGTCGAGCAGCTTCTGGATGCCCTTGTTCTTGAAAGCGCTGCCGCAGAAGACCGGTACGATGCGCAGCGAGACGCAGCCTTTGCGCAGGGCGTGGTGCAGGTCCTCTTCGCCGATGGGCGTGCCGGTCATGTACTTCTCCAGCAGTTGCTCGTCGAACGTGGTCAGCGTGTCTATCATCCGGTGCCGGTAGTCTTCGACCTCCGGTTTGCGTTCCTCCGGGATCGGCACTTCTTCAAAAGTCGCGCCCAGGTCGTCGGTGTGCCAGACAAAGGCCTTTTCCGCCACCAGGTCAATCAGTCCCTTGTACTCGTCCTCGGCGCCGATGGGCAGTTGGACCGCGACCGGCGTCTGCGCGAACTTCTCGGCCATCGTCTTGAGCACGCGGTAGAAGTCGGAGCCGGTGCGGTCGAGCTTGTTGATGAAGGCGATGCGCGGAACCTGGTAGCGGTCGGCCTGGCGCCAGACGGTCTCGGTCTGGGGCTCGACGCCGCCCACACCGCACAGGACGATGACCGCGCCGTCGAGGACCTTGAGCGAGCGTTCGACCTCGACCGTGAAGTCCACGTGGCCGGGCGTGTCGATGATGTTGATGCGATGGTCCAGCCAGTGGACGGTCGTGGCCGCGGCGGTGATGGTGATGCCGCGCTCGCGCTCCTGGGCCATCCAGTCCATCTGGGTATTGCCGTCGTCGATGTCGCCCATACGGTGGATGCGGCCCGAATAGTAGAGGACGCGCTCGGTCGTCGTTGTCTTGCCGGCGTCTATGTGCGCGGCAATGCCGATATTCCGAATTCGCGTCAGGTCGGCGCTTTCCATGAATGAGTATGGTATTGGCTGGATCGGGTATAGTCAAGCGGGGAGGGGCGGGGAGAGGCGGAACGTGGCCCAGTGATCTGGTGGTCAAGTGGTCCAGCGGCCCGGTGTTCGGTCATTCGACAATTCCTGTGGTTGTTGCGGCGCGCGCTGCATCTGGTATGATATCGCGTGCAGTCTCAGCTCAGTCAAGACGGCGCCGACTTCCGCGCGGACGTGAAGCGGATATGGGACGAGTTCCGGCGCAGCGAGGGCTCGGCCGGCGACCGCTCCGCGTTCGGCAACTCCGAGGGCGGCAGCGTCGAGCAGCAGCGCGACCGGAGGCTTCAGCTCCATCACTGCGCCAACTATGCGGCGGTGCTGGCGGTGCTAAAGAGCTTGGGACACGATCCGAAAACCGAGGAGGATTTCGGTCATGTCCCTTCGCTTCGGCTGCTCGAACTTGGCTGCGGCAGCGGCGTGCTCACGAGCGCCCTCGCCCGCGTGATGCCGGAGGGCTGGACCATCGAGGCGACCGACTACTCCGAGCACCTGCTCGCCGGCGCAAGGCAGCGCTTCGAGTGCGACGGCCTGAGCTTCAGCCTTCTCGACGCGCGCACTCTGCGGCCGGAGCGGCTCGAAGGAATAGACGCCGTGCTCCTGCTGGAAGTGGTTGAGCACCTTCCAGCGGACGAAGCCGAAAGGCTTCTGCGACAGGTCTACGACGCGCTGCCCGGCGGCGGCATGATGGTGCTGACCACTCTCGACCGCGCCGCCTTCCCGCGTCCGTTCTCCGGGTACGCGCCGCACCACGTCGAGTACACCTACAGCTCGCTCGACCGGTTCCTGGCGGACCGGAGGCGCAGCCCGTTCGAAGAGTACAGCCTGTTCCGACTGACATCCGAGCGCATCGTATCCGAGTCGGTCAGGAACGAGCAACGTGGCGGCTACCTGCTGAACCGGCTGCAACGGGCGATGCATGGCCTGGGTCGCCGCCATCCCAGGTTCGGTGTGCTCCGTGGCTGGGTGGAGTCGCGGCTCTTCCAGCTCTATTCGCTGCTGCCCGACCACGACGGGTTCGACTTCGACGGATACCTTGCCACGCTCGACTTCGTTCAGTCCGAGCCGGAGCTGCACGACCACGATTCGTTCGGCCTTGTCGCGGTCCTGCGCAAGACCGGCCGTGAGTGATATGACCGCGAAAATGGGGACTGCCCCGTCCCTCACCCTCGCCCTCTCCCAGAGGGAGAGGGAAGGGGTGAGGGAGAAGCTCCCCGCTTTCCTCTTCCGCGCGGTCGAATTCGACGGTTCGCGACTTCGCATTCTGGACCAGACCGCCTTGCCTTGTCGCACCCGGTATCTCCATCCAACAAGCGCGGTCGAGGTCGCCGGTATCATCAAGCGGCTGGCTGTGCGCGGCGCGCCGGCCATCGGCGTCGCTGCCGCCTACGGCCTTGCGGTCGAAGCCAAACGGCTGCCGGACAGCAGGCTGGTGTCGGGACTCAGACGAGCGGCAGAACTGCTGATTGCCTCGCGGCCGACCGCAGTCAACCTGAAGTGGGCCGTCGTCCGTGTTATGCAGTCTGTGCTCGTCCGTGGTTTTTCCCCCGACGCCGCCCGCAGCGCAGTGCTCGCTGAAGCGAGAAAGATCGAGGCTGAGGAATTCGAACGCTCCCTCGCAATGGCGCAGCACGGTGCGAAACTGCTCAGGAAGAACGCCGTCGTGCTCACAATCTGCAACACCGGTGCGCTGGCCGCGCCGGGAATGGGCACAGCCCTCGGCGTCGTGTTCCAGGCGCATCTGGACGGCAAGAAACCGACCGTGTACGCCTGTGAGACCAGGCCGCTGCTACAGGGCAGCAGGCTGACAACACTCGAACTGCTGCGGGCCAAGATACCAGTCACGCTGATTGCCGACAGTGCTGCGGCGAGCGTCATAGACCGGTGCGACATAGTGCTGGCCGGCGCGGATCGCATCGCCGCCAATGGCGACACCGCCAACAAGGTCGGTACGAAGATGCTCGCGACGCTGGCGCGGGCGGCACACAAGCCCTTCTACATCGTCGCGCCGATTTCGACCTTCGACCTCGCGACCCCGAACGGCGGTAAGATTGTTGTTGAGGAGAGGGATGGGGAAGAGGTTCGTGCGTTCGCCGGGTGCCGTGCCGCGCCTGAGGGTGTGCCGGTCTTCAACCCGGCCTTTGACGTGACTCCGGCCCGCCTCATCACCGGTTTCGTTACGGACCGCGGCATCATCAAGCCACCTTACATTCGCGCGGTTCAGCGCCTTCTAGCCCGCTAGCCCGACTGCTCCAGCTTCGTTTCTAGGGCTGCCGCGCACCGCGGCCTGACCATTGGAACGACCCAGAATCAAGCTCAAGTGAGACAGTTAGTGGCCGAGATCCGCGTCTTGGCTGCAATGGCGATAAAAGAACTGTGTCTAGTGCACAACGAGTCAGGCCTAAGTACTGCATAATAGGCATAATACGAAGCTGGGCGCAGCGTTCGTGTTAGCGTCTGGGAGATAATAGGGGAGACCGTCCCGGGGACGGTCCAGGGGACGGTCTGGTAGACCGTCCCAGCGTGGGTCTTGGATATGGTCTATCGGGTGGTATCAGTGGTCGTTTGTGGGGCGAGCCGACAGATGGTCACGTAGGTTGTCTACGCGACCATGGCCGCAGTCGTCTGCGGGATAGTTCGGACGATTGTGAGGCAGTTCGTCTGCGGGTAGGTCTCACGGGTGGTGTGCAGGCTCATTCCCCATACCTTCTCCTGATTCGTTAGCTGAGTGAACTGGCAGTTGGTCGCGGCGATGGTATGCCAGATGGACACAGGGATGCTGGCGCGTGCACCTGTTCCCGGGAAAGCTCAGGGACCGGCCTTGGATGAATGCCGCCTACCGGCTGAGTTCCGGACAGAAGGGCAATCCGCGGCTGTGACACGAAGGTATTGGCCAAGATTCGCTCGGACGTCTTCGACCTCGCCGCGCCGAGGCATTGGTGGCTCAGAAGTGACTGCCCGCGGAGACGCGGGCAGCCGATAGGAAGTGGCCGGAGCGGCCTATTCGGTCAGAACGACCTTGGTGACGCTAGACGCTTGATGCCTCACGCTCGACGCCTGACGCACAAAGTACACGCCCGGTGCTAGCGCCCGCACGTCATTCGCCCCGGGCCTCAGGTCCATCACCTTCCGCCCACTGATGTCGAGCAGGCTTGCCGCTCGAGGCTTACGGCTTGTGGCTGCCGGAAGGAGCAGTACGCCGCGAACGACCGTGGCCATGTGCTCAGGGCTTGGCACTTTCAGACCCAGGCGTTCCTCAATTCCAGGTGGCGCCGTGCAGATGATCGAGATGCTCGAACTCGATGAGTTTGCCACATAGACGCGGTGCTGCTCCGGATTGAGGCAGAACGCACGTGGTCCCACTCCCACTCTAACGGTCGCGACGATCAAGTCAGTTGCACCGTCAACTACGGTCACGGTTGAAGGGAGGTCTGAAGGAGATCCGTTCGCGACGTAGACTTTGTCATACACTGCATCGTAGCAGAGGACCAGCGGGTTTGTTGAGTCAGGAACTGTCGTAATGACAGAGTCTCCTTCTCCATCTATCACGCTGACGCTGTTACCTGCTGCGTTAGCGCAATAGACCTTGTTGTCCGTCGCATTGTAGCAGAGGGCCTGAGGGTAGTGCCCGACCCTGATAGTGCCGAGAACCGCGTCCGCCGCCCCGTCTATTACGGTCACGGTCCCACCCGTGTTCGCGCAGTAGACCTTGTCGTTCCTGGAGTTGTAGCAGAGGGCAGTCGGGAGGCTGTCGGCTACGAGCCTTGCGATGACCGAGTTCGTAGCGCCGCTTATCACGGTAACGCTGCTGTCGTTCTGGCCCGCGCAGTAGACCTTGTCGTTCTGCGGGTTGTAACACAGGGCGCAGGCGTTGAGTCCGGCCGCTACCGTGGCGAGGACTGAGTTGGTAGCGCCGTCGATGACTGTCACGGTTGAATCGCGGAACCCAACCATCCCGGCGTTCGCGCAGTAGACCTTGTTGCCCTGCGGATTGTAGCAGAGGGCGGACGGTCCGTTTCCGACCCCGACCGTGGCGATGACCGTATTCGCCGCACCGTCGATCACGCTGACGTTGTTGGTGACGTTGTTCCCGCAATAGACCTTGTCGTTCTGCGCGTTGTAGCAGAGAGATGTAGGCTCCCGCCCGGTCGCGACCGTCGCGGCAAGCGTCTCCGCGTTTCCGTCAATGATCGTGACGTTGTCGCTGTACCAATTCGCGCCGTACACCTTGTCGTTCTGCGGGTTATAGCAGAGGGCAGTCGGCAAATCTTTGACGTTGACCGTGGCGAGAACCGTGTCCGCCGCGCCGTCTATCACCGACACGTCGTAGTTACCTTCGTTCGCGCTGTAAACTCTGTTATTCTGCGGGTTGTAGATCAGAGCGAAAGGGAAGGAGCCCACACTCACGGTAGCCACGACCGCGTTACTGTGACCGTCAATGACCGATACGGTCGTGTCCGAGTACGACATGTCTGGGGCGTTCGCGCAGTAGACTTCGTCGTTCTCCGGATTGTAGCAGAGGGCGTGAGGGCCAAACTGAACCCCGACCGTGGCGATGGCCGAATCACCCTCACCATCTATCACCGTCACAGTACTGCTGTAGTAGTTTGCGCAGTAGACCTTGTTGTCCGCGGGATTGTGGCAGAGGGCGCTTGGCCCTGTTCCAACTGGCACTGTGGCGAGGACCGAATCTGTCGATCCGTCGATTACAGTGACACTGTTGTCCTCGTAGCCGACCGCGCAGTATATCTTGTTGTTCCTGGCGTTGTAGCAAAGGGCCAATGCACCAACCCCCGTGGGCACTGTGTCGATGATTGAATCCGCGGCACCGTCGATGACCACCACGCCTCCGCCTCCGCTCGCGCAGTAGACCCTGTTGTTTTGCGAGTTGTAGCACAAGCATTGAGGAAAGTATACGCCGCCAACGACGGCTACGACCGCGTTCGTGGCTCCGTCTATCACCGTCACATTGTCCCCGTCCGCGCTCGCGCAGTAGACCCTGTTGTTCTGCGGGTTGTAGCAGAGCGCGTACGGCGTTTGCCCGACCCCTATCGTAGCGACAATAGAATCCGTCGCACCCCCAATCACAACCACCTTGCCCTGCGCTTCGTCCGCGCTGTAGACCTTGTTGTTCTGGGGATTGTAGCAGAAAGCAAACATCCGACCGCCGGTCTTGATGCAAGCCAGGCGCCGGCTCGTGGCGCCATCTATCGCCAGAATACCCGAGTCGCATCCGACATAGACTCTATTGTTCAAGGTGTCATAGCCGAGCGACCACGGGTGATCCAGCCACCCGAGCGTGTCGGGCAGCATGACAGTCTTTTCCAAGTATTGGGCTGAGCCAACCGACACAAGCAACGTCGCCAGCGCCATCGCGCACAGGCGTAGCTTCAGGTTCTTGGCCCGCTTGTTGGAAGACGTAGGATGGCGGTCCGGACGACAATCACTGCCCATTCAGAACTCCCAGTGTGCTCTCACCTACACTGTCAGTCGGTTCCGCTTCAAGTCTGGCAGCCAGCGCCATTCCCAGCACCGGCGCACGTGAGTCATTATAGGTCTGACTCCCGTCTCATGTCAAGCCGAATTGCGGTTGGAGCCTTCCTGCCCCGCGCACGTCGGACAGCGGACAACGACCATGCAGCAGAAGAACGCGGCCCGGGCAATGATGGCCGACGTCTGGAGGTCGCCGTGAAGGAGCAACTTGGTCGTGCCCCGGACGTGGTTCATGGCTACCGGCGCTCGCGGTGAATTCCAGTTCCGGTCGGGCGTCCTTCAGGTGTCCGTGAGCCGGTCTATCCAGTACCGGGGCTCGCGGTGCAAGTGGGCAACGGCCACGACGACGATGGTGTCGGGTTCTTGTGCGTAGATGAGGCCGTAGGGGAAGCGATTTAGGAGCGCGCGTCTCAATCCGGGCGTCAGTTCCTGGCAGGAGTCAGGGTAGGATCTGACGCGATGGACGGCGCGGTCCAGCTCATCGAGGAACCGGCGACCCAGTCCCTCGGACTGGTTGTCGTACCATTCAACCGCGTCGTCGAGTTACCGCCTCGCGATGGCGAGGAAGCGGATCTTCACTTGCGTCGATGTTTGGCCATCACTTCGGCATAGGAAAGGTGGGCCGTGCGGCCTTCGCGGTAGGCCTGCAATCTCGCCCTGGCCTCATCCGCCCAGACGCGGTCGATTTCGGGGTCGGGCCGGTCCAGTTCCAGCAGAATGCTGTCGACGACCTCCAACTTCTCGGTGTCGGGCAGTGCCCTAATCTCTTTTACTACGTCCTTAGTGCTCTTCGTCATGGCGTGCTCCGATCCAGTAAGTCCTGCTGACATTCAAGTCCGTATCGTTCATGGTTCTTCTTTTCTGTATGTAGATTAGGTTATCCGGGCATGGGTGTCAAGGAGATTGGCGCGGCCGGCGGCGGGTGGTGGTCGGCAATAGAAACGCGGCCCGGGCAGTTATGCCCGGGCCGTGAAGGTTGTCGCTACCCTACTGGTTCGTGACCCAGACCTGTTCCATGACAACCGGGGTGAGCGGTTTGTCCATGGGGCCGGTTTTGACCTGCTCGAGCTTCGCGAGCACGTCGTCACCCGCAACGAGCTGGCCGATGACCGTGTACTGGCCGTCAAGCTGCGGCGTGGGCTGGAAGCAGATGTAGAACTGGCTGCCGGATGAGCGCTTGCCCGGGTTCACGTTGTCGCCGGTGCGAGCCATCGCCATAGCGCCCTTGGTGTGCGGCTTCTTGATTTCCGCCGCAACGGTGTAGCCCGGACCGCCGGTGCCGTTGCCGGACGGGTCGCCGCCCTGAATCATGAAGCCCGGAATCAGGCGGTGGAACGTCAGGCCGTTGTAGAACCCTTTGATGCCGAGGTTCGCGACGTTGGTGACATTCAGCGGCGCGTCCTTGGTGTACATCTGGATCTTCATCGTCCCGAAGTCCTTGACCTTGATGTTGAAGAAGAGGCTGTCGGGGAGCTTGGTTGCGACGAGTGTATCTTTGAGCATTCCTGCCACCTGGGGCTGAGTTGCGGACTTAGCTGCGGTTGTGTCGGCCGGCGCGGCTGCCGGAGTCGGTTGGGCCGCCTGAGCCGGCGGTGTCGGCGGCTTGGCCGCCGGTTGCGCGGGCTTGGACGTGCCGCAGCCGATGACCAGCATCGCGACGGCGATTGTGAGGAACCACTTCATCTTGACGGACCTCCTTTAGAGAATTACGAATGACGATTTACGAACGACGAATGTCGGGACATTCGGCATTCGGACGGCACAGTTACTTGCCTTAGCTTCTGTCTACGGCCGGGCGACGACGAATTTGCGCTGCCACGTTCCGGTCGCTGTCTCAAGCCGGGCCATATAAATGCCGGGCCTGAGTCCGATGTTCTTCAGGTCAACCCTGAATCGGCTCGGGTAGGCGGCAGCCTTGCTGCCGTAATCCAGCGCCGTCTGCTCCGTGCCGAACGGGTAACATTTTACCAAGCGGCCCGTAATGTCAATGATTTCCAGCCGGCGGCAGGCAGGGGGGAGAGTGACGTAGAGGACCTGGCGAGCTGGGCTGGGGTAGACGCAGGCGAGGGACGAGGGGCGCGGGGCGATGGGCGAATTGATGCCGGCGGGGGAGGTGCGGTAGGAAACGGCGTCGAGGTCGAGGCCGGCTTTCGGGTCCGAAACCGAGGCGGTCGAGTCGCAGACGATGCGGAGATAGCGGGCCGAGTCGAGTCCGGCCACGCCGATGTCGAATGTATGGGTGCCGTTGGCATGGCCGAGGCTGGTCCACGGGCCGGTCCAGTCGTTCCCGGCGTAAAGCCAGTATCCGTCCGCCACGGTGTCGCCGTCATAGACCCTGACGTCCCATCCCTGTACGTTCCTGATTGTCCGGCCGCGCCCGGCGCTCAGGCAGACATCGCCTTCTCGTCCCAGCGAGAAGTAGCGACCGTCGGGAGCGCCCAGCGCGAAGATGGACGTCGTGGGCATGACCTTTGTCACGCCCGGTTCGGCGTTGTTGATCCACACCATCTCTTCCACGTAGACGTTGCCGGAAGTGTCCGGGACAAGGTTGAAGTTGGCGTTTGCCGCTACGCCTGTCGTGACGACGACACCGGTGACGGTCTGGGGCAGATACCCCTGGGCATGCGCGGTCAGTGTGTACTCACCCGGGGGCAGCGGTTTGTGGTAGTAGCCGAGGCCTGTATTCGCATAGCAGTCCCAGCGGAGCGGGCTGTCAACTGAGATACGGGCGAAGAGCGGGGTCCCGGTCGCAGAGTCGCGGACCAGGCCGGAGATGCCGTGGTCGGCGGCTTGTATCATTCCAAGCAGTGCCCGGCGGTTGGCAACGCAGATGGAGTCAATCTGGGCTTGCGCCGTCGGTTGCTTGGTTTCAATGGTGTAGGCGAGATTGCCGAACAGGCCAAAGCTCGCGTCCTGGCAGGAACCGTCGACCTCGTACCAGGAGTAACCGTTGATGGGGGTGAGCCGGGTCGTGCCGGACCCGTAGGTCGAGTCGGCGTACTGCTGGGCGAGTGCCTGGATGAGGCCGGAGTCGGGCGGGTCGGCCGGGTGGTTGTCCCAGAGGTAGTTGACGTAGGACGCGGCCGAGTGGTAGGCGAATTCCATGCTGATGTTGTTGTCGAGGTCGTGCTGCCGGATGAGGCGCGTCTCCGGCTGGGAGAACGGGCTCGGGCTGTTGCCCATTCCGCTCCAGCGATAGCCGTAGTCACGGTTCAGGTCAATGCCGTTGGCGTTTTCACGCTGGTTCAGCACGAAGCCATCGACGTTGACTATCGGAACGACCCAGAGCTCGGTTGAAACCAAGAGGTTGTGGATAGGCGGGCTGGTGTCGTAGCTGGACAGGACGTACTGCAGGAACGAGAGCGTGATTTCCGTACCGATCTTCTCGTCACCGTGGTGCGGGCCAAGGATGCGGAACTCGGGTTCGGCTTTCTCGGTCTGCGGGCTGTGGGTCACTCGCATCATCAGGATGGCGCGGTTCTGCACGGAGAAACCGAGCGTTTCGAGACGGCAGATTAGGGGGTAGGCTGAGGCGAGTGCGGTCATGGTCGAGCAGACCTGTTCGTAGGTGTGATACCCGAGCAGGCTGGCCTCGAGCCGGGCCTGGTAGTCATCAACGGTAATTCTGGGTGAGTAACCGAGCGCGCGAAGCTGCGCCAGTTCCTGGTCGGTAGCCACGATAGTCGCCGAATTCTCGGTGACGTCGGTAATGTCGAGCCAGCGCGGCAGGTCGTAGACGGCGGAGTGGCTCGGCAGCGGTATCACGGCCAAGTGCTTCGGGGTCTGCGCGAAGGTGCCCTGAATGCAGAAGAGCAGGAACGCAGCCACGACCGTGCTCGAATTCACCATAGTGGTCTAGTGGCGGAGTCGTAGTCCGGAGTCCTGCACTGGGTCACTGGAGCGCTAGAACACTTGGTCACTCGTCGAGGGTCTTGGCAGCGAGGTCGAGCTAGTAGCCCCAGCGGCGAGTCCGCTTGGTCCAGGCTTCGGAGTAGGACAGAGTGACCATCAGGCGTCCAGCGACCTCGTCCAGAAGCGGAGAGTGGCGCAGCAAGACTTCGCCTGATATATCCAGCGACCCGACCTTGGGTATCGGCACGCTCGTGCCGACGTGGATTCCGTTCTCGCTGATGGGAGTCGGGATAAGCTGCGGTGAATAGGCCGCGTTGTAGTACCATGTCTGTCGGGAATAGCCGAGGCGTACCGGATGAACCGAATCGAGGTCGTATTCAGCGCCGACGGAGCCACGCCAGACGTTCTTGTATCCCAGGGAGGACACGGTGTCGTTGGCCGTGATGGTGGCATTCTGCCAGGGATAGAGCGAAAGTCCGATGTCAATCCCGACTCGGTCCCACGGATTCGCCGCCGCGGCAAGAGAGAATGACTGGGGCAGGGAGATGGTGAAGACACGTTCGGTGTCCTGAATGACGCCGTGGACGTGCTTGTATCGTTCTGCCTCAAGCCGGAGCGGTGGTTCGTAGTACGCGGCCAGCGAGAACAGGCGGCTCTGGTACGAGCCACCGAACTTGAACGTGTTGCCCACGTAGTCCACTTCGATGGTGTCGGTAGAAGTGCCGCCGCCCTGTTCCATTTCGAATCCCCAGTTTTCGCGCGAGCCGCCCATGATGTGGTCATACTCGGCCCCGACAGCTAACTTGCCGAAGAGTGATTTGGCAAGCCCGGCCCCGAGCGCGTAGACTCCGCCCCGGCCGATGATGTGGCGGCGGTAGGCGGTGTCAACCAACGAGTCTGACCAGACGTTGAAGTCCTGGCTGAACTTCTGGCTTATTCCTCCAAACAGGCGAGTCCCGAATGGCAGCGGCGTCGCGACATTGAATGCCGCCGGCCTGGCGTCAGGGAGGAGGCGGCTGTTTCCGCGCTGCGTGCCCACGGTTGCTGTGCCTATCGCGGAGACGTGGAACGACGTCTGGTTGAGGCCGACGAGTATTCCGGGGTTGAGAGTGGAGAGAGCAGAAGGCTCGGCCAGCCCCGCGATGCGCGCGTCGCCGGCCGGCGTGATTTCGCCAAGGCCGCGAGAGTTGAAGAAAGACTGAGCAAACGAGGGCGCGCACATTCCAAAAGCCAGGAGCCAAAGGCCGAAAGCCAAGGCGATCGGACTCCGGACAATCGACAATCGACAATCGGAAATCGAAAGTGCCCTCATTTGAATCTGTCTTCCGGCGGCAGCACGTACTTGATGTCGAGATGGGGCGCATCGGCGCCGCGGTCGGGTATCTGGAATCGGAAGAGCGCCGACCATTCCGGTGCGGCCGTCAGCACCAGCCCGAAGTTGTGGAGGGTGTCGGAATGGCTGGTCCAGATTTGTACCATCGAGCGTATGTCAATAGTGACCGTTGAGTCGCTGTCCGCCGGCACGATGTACGAGGAGGCGGCGCTCGGCACGCTCTCGTACCTCGCGCCTGCTCCCCACTGGCCGAATGACTGGGTCAGGCGCGAAGCGCCGAGGATAATGGTGTCGGTGCGGCGATACAGGGTCATCGGGCGAAACTTCAGTTCGGCACTGGCAATTGTGGCCTGGGGAGGGATGGAGTCGATGTTGAACGTCAGCCAGGTGCGGTACGCTACTCCCGAGCCGACCAGCAGGTCGCCGGGCTCCGACTGTGTGGCGATGGTGTCAATCAGGCTGGCGTCGCCGACGTCGTTGACGATGCGCTGCGTCTGCTTGCCGTTGCTGGTATAGGTGATGCGCAGCCGCGGCGAGGTGGCACTGGTAGTGCTCACGCCGGCGTGGATGGCCACGATGCCCGTGTCTTCCGGGAAAAGAATGACGCCGCAGGTGCGGATGGTGGCGCGGCGAGCCGAGTCCAGCCCCGCGTATTTCATGTCGATCATGGCGCTGTCCCCGGTTATCGTGCCGCTCGCCAGCGTATCAGGCAGGAAGCTGCCGCCCGGGTTCAGCCAATGGTCGCTCGAATCGGCCATCTGCCACGAGACGCCGGATTCCAGCCACGCCAGGGAGCAGGGCCGGCAGATGAAGTTCATCCGGGCCAGCGTGTCGACCGGATGCAGAACGAGCTGACAGGAAGTGATTGAGTCGAGATTCATCGTATCCGGTATCGAGAAGAGCATCACGATCCGCGACTGGTAGGAGGCATCGCGGCCGAGGTAGAGCAGGCTGGAGCCGCCGAGCGGGACGTAGCGCATGTAGCTGGCGGTCGAATCCGGAAGCAGCGTCGTGTCCGAGGCACCGCTTACGCGGTTACTGAGCTGGTCGTAGCCGACCGGTCGGGTATTGCAGCCGATGAGTGCAAGGGTCAAGATGCAAAGCGCGACGTGCAAGACAGGGACCTTTAGGGTATCTTGAATCTTGCATCTTGAAACGTGCATCTTGAATCTCCTATGCGGGCTGGACGGTCTGGTCGAAGCGGCGACGGATGTGCTCGACCAGATTATCCTCGGCCCCTTTGGCGGCGGAGCGGAGCGCGTTCATTATGGCGCGGGGCGAAGAACGGCCGTGGCCGACCACGACCGAGCCAAGCACCCCGAGCATCAACCCGCCGCCGTGCTCCTGGTAGTCCATCCGCTCAATGAACTCGCGGAGCACAGGCTTGGACAGCCAGCGACGCCAGCGGCGTGTGCGGTGCTCGGAGTCGGGTTCCAGGTACTGCTCCAGCAGGCCGGTGAGGACTTCAGCCAGGCCCTCGGCGTACTTCAGCAGCGCGTTGCCGACGAACCCGTCGCAGACGACCACGTCGACGTCTCCCTTGAGAATGGAGTTGCCCTCGACGTTACCGACGAAGTTCAGGTCGTGCTGCTTGAAGAGTTTGTAGGCTTCGAATGCTAACTCGTTGCCCTTGGAGTCCTCCTGGCCGATGTTCAGGAGTCCGACCGAGGGATTGGCTTTCTTAAACAGGTAGCTGGCCGCGGTCGTGCCCATAATCCCGAACTGGAGCAGTTGCAGTGGCTTGCAGTCAACGTTGGCTCCGATGTCGAGCACAAGGGTGCTGCCATTGAGTGTTGGGAAGAGGCCTGCCAGGGAGGGACGATAGACGCCCGGCACCACGCCCAGCGTCGTCACCGCGAAGGCCATGATCGCGCCGGTGTTGCCGGCGCTGACGACGCCCGAAACCTTGCCTTGTTTCAGCAGGTCCATGCAAACCGCTATCGAGCAGTTGCGCTTGCGCTTGACCACCTCGATGGGCGACTCATGCATGCCGACGACTTCCTCGGCGGGGAGCAGTTCCAGCCGTCCTGAGTAGCCTTTGATGGTCTCGGCGTCGATTATGCCCGGTCTGCCGACTAGCACGACCTCCAGGTCTTTCCACTCATCAAGCGCGAGCGCGACCCCTTCGAGTTCGGGGGCAGGCGCGTTGTCCGTGCCCATGGCGTCGAGGGCGATCTTCATCGGGTCAGTCGGGCAGTTCAGTCGCGGTCCGAAACTTAGAGATCCGGACTTCGGACTGGGAGCAGATCGCTATTTCCGCTCTTCCTTCTCAACGAAGATGACCTCTTTGCCCGCGTAGTACCCGCAATGGGGGCAGACGCGGTGCGGCAGCTTCGGTTCGTGGCAGTGCGGGCAGTCCACGATGGTCGGAGCGGCCAGCTTCCAGCCGGTGCGACGTTTGCGTCCACGGGTGTGGGAATGTCGTCTCTTAGGTAGTGGCATTTGTCCTCCAGGAATTCATGTTACAGGCGGAGGGGATTCTAGCGGCTCAGCCACAGGAGTCAAGACGAGGACGGCCGAGGCGTCAGATGTGAGATGTAAGAAGTAAGATGCAAGATGAAAGATGTAAGATGGAATGTAATACGTAAAGATGTTAGAGGAGGCAAGGTGCGAGGGGCGGCCTGCGTTCCGGTCCGTGCGAACTACATCCGGTCAGTGACTTCGATGCCGAGCAGGGCGAGGCCGGTCGCAATGACCTTGCCCGTCATCTCTACAAGGTACAGCCGCGCGCCGCGGAGCTCGGGAGTTTCGGCCTTGAGCACCGGCGCCTTGTCATAGAAGGCCGAGAAGTCGCGGGCGAGACGGTAGATGCGTCCGGCAATGCGATGCGGCTCATACGACTCGGCCGCAGCGACGATGGCATCCGGAAACCGGGCGATGGATTTCAAGAGGGCCAGTTCTTCAGGCAGGGCAAAGGATGAAGGATGAGGGATGAAGGATGAAGCGGAGAAATCCGGAGCCTTACGGAGGATTGAGCGCGTGCGGGTGTACGCGTACTGGAGATAGGGAGCGGAGTCGCCGTCGAGCGCGAGCATCCGGTTCCAGTCGAATACCACCTCTTTGATGCGGCTCTGGGAAAGGTCGGCGTACTTGATGGCACCGATGCCGACGATGCGGCTGATTCGCGCCTTCTCTTCCGGCGGAATGTCGCGGTCCTGCAGCACGGCCTCGGCCCGGCGTACTGCCTCCGCAATCACGTCTTCAAGGAATACTACCCGGCCCTCGCGCGTTGACATCCTGCCTTCGGGCAGCCGGACCAGTCCGAACGTGACGTGGATGCAGGGGACAGTGATGCCCAGCTTCGTGAGCGCCGCGCTGAACTGGCGGAAGTAGAGCTCCTGCTCCTTACCGACGACGTAGAGCATCTTCTCCGGGTGCCAGCGTTCGAGACGGTATTCGGCGGTGGCAATCTCCCGCGTCGCGTAGAGGCTGGTGCCGTCCGATTTCTGGAGGATGAGCGGTACCTCGATCCCGGCGTCGTCGAGGGGCAGGATGACCACGGTTTCGTCCGGGCCGACTTCTTCCCCGCCCGTAGCCATGGCGGTCGCAGGCTTCTCGCGCCGGGCCACGCCCGAATCGAGAGCGCGGCTGATGACGCCGCTCAGGCGGTCCTCGTACGAGCTCTCTCCGCGCAGCGAGTCGAACTTCACCCCCAGCAGGTCGTAGATCCGGCCGAACTCGGCGGTGCTGAAGTTGACGAAGCGCTGCCAGAGCGACCGGGCCTGCTCGTCCCCGGTTTCGAGCCGGCGGAACCAGTCCCGCGCTTCGAGTTCGAGGTCTGCGTTCTTCTTTGCCTCGTCGTGGAACCGGACGTAGAGGGCAAGCAGGTGCGCGGTCGGATTGCGTTCCAGTTCCGCTTCGCTGCCCCAGCGATTGAACGCGCACAGCAGCTTGCCGAACTGGGTTCCCCAATCGCCCAAGTGGTTGTCGCCGACGACCTGATACCCGAGGTAGCTCAGAATGTTGTGCAGGGCCTGGCCGATGATGGTCGAGCGGAGATGGCCGACGGAAAACGGCTTGGCTATGTTCGGGGATGAGTAGTCGATGACGATCGAGCGGCCCGCGCCGGCATCGGAACTGCCGTACCGGATCGGGTCACGGCTGAAGTCGGCGATGACTTCCCGCGCGAATCTCGCCCGGTCGAAGGTCATGTTCAGGTAACCCTTGAGCGCCGCTGCCGACGTGAATCGTGTTCCTTCGAGCCGGACCGACGCGGCCAGTCGTTCAGCCAGGGCCTGCGAATTCTCACCGCGCTCTTTGGCGATACGGAAGAGAGGAACTGCCAGGTCGGCGCCGATGCCACCTTCGACGTCGCGTATCTCGGTCGGGCTGATAGCTACGCCCTGTGCCGCCAGAATGCCGACCAATTCGTCGCGGCAGCGGGTCAGGAAGTAGCTGCTGTCAGGCATCCGGCGTCGGCGCTGACTTCAGGATTTCATGAAAGGACCGGTACGTCGGCTCGTCGCGCAGCACGAAGGTGACCGAACCAGGCTTCACGTTCTGGCGGGCGTGCCCGAGCGCGGCGGCAATCATCAGCCGCGCGCAGGCGTCAGCCGGAAAGCCGCCGACGCCGGTGCCGAGCGCCGGGAATGCAACGGAGTCGATGTCCAGCCGCGCCGCCTCAGTCAGCGTGCTCCGCGTTGCCTTTGTAATGAGGTCCGGGCTGGTGGCCAGGTCTTGCCCCATGGCAGCGGCATGGATGCAGTACCGAGCCTTGAGCCTGCCGGCAGTGGTCGTCACTGCCTGCCCCGGTTCAATCGGGCCGAGCTGCATCGCCTCGCGTTCGATTTCCTCACCGCCTTTGGATTTGATGGCGCCGGCAACGCCGGAGCCCATCCAGAGGTGATTGTTGGCGGCGTTGACGACCGCGTCGGTCGCCTGCTCAGTGATGTCGCCCAGCACCACGGCCAGTTGCAGTCGGCCGAGTTTCCGTGAGTACGGGCTAGGACTCATGCTGCATGATCACGCCGACCACGTCGTCGGGTGAGCCGGCCTTGTTCAGGCCGATGCGCACTTCGTCCTTACGCAGCAGCTTGGAGAGCCGCGCCAGGGTCATGATATACTCGGTTTTCTGTTCCTCCGGCGCAGCAATCAGAAAGATGAGATGGGACGGTTTGCCGTCGAGGCTGTTGAAGTCAACGCCCGAGTCGGACCGGCCGAATGCGAGCACGATGCTGGAGACCGCCGGGGTCCGGGCATGGGGAATCGCGACGCCGAGTCCGATGCCGGTGCTCTCCATGTTCTCGCGCCGGACAATCGCGGACACGAAGTCCGCTTCGCTGGTGATAGCGCCGGTTTCCACCAGCGGTCGCACCAGCTCGTTGATGACCTCGAACTTCTCCTTCGATTGCAGGTTGAGCACAATCGCCGAGCGGGGCAGAAGCTCGGATATCTTCGCCATCATGCCTCCCATGGTTATTTCACGAACACGACCGGCCGGTTGCTCTGGCGTACGACTTCGGCCGCCATCAGCCGGCAATCGGCGCTTACGACTATCAGTTCAGCGTCGTAGCTCGTGCTCAGGCTGATGAGCCGGGACAGTGGTTCGCCCGGCTCCAGCAGCAGCGAGATGCGGACGTTCTGCTGGAACGCGTCGTCCTCGATTTCGTACAGCATGCTCCACGCGCGCTCCTCGGCGTCGGACTTCTGGTTATCTCGATGGCGGTGGATGTCAGGGTCGATTACGGACAGTGCGAACACGCGGCACGACATGCCCTTGGCGAGTCGCAAGGCGAACTCCACCGTCGCGGGCATGCCCGGTGTATCTTCGACGTACAGCAGAACACGTTCCATGTTACTTTCCTACACAGAAGCGGGCAAAGACCCGGTCGAGGATGTCGGCCCCGGTCGATGGCGCATCTATCTGACTCAGAATATCAAGGGCAGACCTGGTTTCAAGCGCGGCAACATCGAGGGTCAAGGCCGACCCGGCCCGAGCCAGGGCATCGCGGCAAGCCGAAAGCACATCAGTCTGACGCCGGTTGAGCATGAGTCGCGGACACGGCTTGGTGCGCAGAGCGCGCGCAATACGTGCACGGAGCCCGCTGACTCCGGCACCGGTTCGGCACGAGATCGGTACCAGGTGGGATTCTCGATTGCCGATTGCCGATTGCCGATTGGTGACCGGCGATTCGACATTCGGCAGTCGGCACTCGACATTCCCGCTGAAACGACGAGGCAGGTCGGTCTTGTTCAGTGCGCAGATTGCCGGTCGGCCCTGGATGGCCGTGATGACTGCAAGGTCGGACGGACTCGCGGGCCGCGAGCCGTCAAAGAGCGCGACGATGATGTCTGCCAGCTCGATTGCCTTCGCGGTCTGGGCAGCGGCGAGTCGGTCCAGGCGCGCGCCGGGGCGGGCGGTGAGACCGGCGGTATCCACAAACCGAACCGGGATGCCGGCAAGCACTGCCATGGAGTCAATCCGGTCGCGCGTCGTCCCGGAAACCGGACTCGTTATCGCCCGTTCTTTTCCGATCAGCCGGTTGAACAGGCTGGATTTGCCGGCATTGGGCCGGCCGATGATGACGACGTTTGCGCCCTCGATGAGGAATCGGCCGGCCTGCGCCGACTCCACGGTCTTTGACAGCGCTGCCACGATGCGGCGGATGCGCTGCTTCGGCACCGAGCCACTGACAGCATCGTGCTCATCGAACCCAAGGTCGAACTCGAGCTCGGCGAGCAGTTCCTTAAGGTCCTCAGCAATGCCGGCGACGAAGCCGGACAGTTCTCCGCGGTAGCGGGCGACGGCACCGTGGAAAGCAGCCTCGGAACGAGCCTCGGCCATGTCGGCAACGGCCTCGGCCTGAGAAAGTGTCATCTTGCCGGCCAGCACCGCCCGCCGGGTGAATTCGCCCGGCTCCGCGACCCGGCACCCGGCGTGAATGACGTGCTTGAGCACCGCGTCGGCGGCGACGGTCCCGCCGTGACAAGAGATCTCGGCCATGTCCTCGCCGGTGTACGAACGCGGAGCGCGGAATACCGTGACCATCACCTGGTCAACCGGCTCCCGGCCAATCGTGCAGAACCAGTTCAATCTGACGGAGTGAGAGCGTTGCCTGGAAGCTGGATGGTCAGGGAGGAACCGGTCGAGGATTGAGAATGTCTCCGGACCCGACACGCGGATGACAGCAATGCTGCCAGTCCCGGCCGGAGTAGCCAGGGCGCAGATAGTGTCAGGCGAGGGGAGGAGGATTCCAGGATTCAAGGATTCCAGGATTCGAGGGTCGGGCACTTGAATCCTCGACTCCTTGACCCCTTGATTCCTGCTCCGCCGGTCATTTCTTCGGGGAGATAATGACGATTCGCGGTGAACCTTCGCCGACCGCGCGAGCCCGGACTCCGGGCAGCTTCTTCAGTTCGTCCTCGACAACTTCCATTTCTTCGAAGGTGAGCGGTTCGAGTTCCATCTCGCGACCGCTTTCGAGCACGATGCGGGCGATGGCCGAGGCCTTGGTACGCAGGAAGCTCGCACGGCGCTGACGATACCCGGCGATGTCGATTATTACCTTGGGTACGTTCGGGTAGTGCTTTGCCACAATCAGACGGACGATGTGGCCCACAGCTTCAAGTGTCGCGCCGTGGCGGCCGATCATCACGCCGCTCGAGCGCCGGGCAAGAACATTCGCGTAGTAGCCTTCGGGCCGCAATTCCACATCGACCCGGGCGCGGATGCCTATGTGGTGTGTCAGGAACTGGACTTCCTGCCGGATGAGCTCCGGCTCGGACGGCACTTCCGGCGGGGTGCCGGCTACTTCCGAGGGGGCGCCGTCGCCAGGGACGGTTCCCTGGTTGCCTTCGATCTCTGCCACGGCAGGCCTCCTTTCAAGGTTATCATGTTTTCACCGATCGACAGCACGTTGTAGAGGAACCAGTAGAGCTGCAACCCGCTGGGCATGTTCAGGAAAATCAGAGTGACGAGGAGCGGCATGAGAATGGTCATGGCGATGTTCTTCGTATCGGTGGTCGTCATGAGCGTCTGGAGGATTGACGACGCGCCCATCAGCAGCGGCACCAGCCCGATTGCCGCGCCGCCGACCATCGGTATTCCGTTCGGTAGATGGCCGAAGAGCACGTCCGGCTGCGACAGGTCATGCAGCCAGAGTCCGAGCGACGCCCCGCGCAGCTCGATGGCGTTGCGCAGCACCGCGTAGAGCGCCCAGAAGACCGGCAACTGGATGAGCAGCGGCAGACAGCCGGTCGCGGGGTTGATCTTGTACAGCTTATAGAGCTGCATCGTCTCGGAGTTCAGTTTCTGCGAGTCGTCCTTGTACTTGACCTTCAACTCGTTGAGTTTGGGCTGGAGCAACTGCATCTGGCGCATCTGCTTGGCCTGGGTTCGGGTGAGCGGAAAGAACGCCAGCTTCATGAGGACCGAGAAGACGATGATGGCCAGGCCCCAGTTACGCACAATGGTGTACAGCAGGCGCAGGACCCAGAGCATGGCGAGCGCAATCGGCCGGGTCCATCCCAGGCCCACGACATTATCCATTCCGAGGCCCAACGAACGCAGCCGTCCCAATTCCAGCGGTCCCAGATAGACCGAGATCTGAGTCTCAGGAGCGGGATGTTCTACCACCGCGCTGAATCCGATACGACCGTCGGCCAGCGTGACCGCGTAGGTCGAGTCGAATGTCCTTCCGCAGGCGATGAGCGCGACCATGAAGTACTTGGACTTTATGCCGACCCATTCAGCACGTTCGCAGATCGCCTGCGGCTTCTTCAGCCTGACCGCGGGGGTCTGATTAAGCTTCTTACCGACCAGGGAGTAGAAGTGGAAGTGGGCGAGGCCCTCTTTCACGTTGGTTTCGGTCAGGGCGATCCCGGCCATCCCGTTGACAGCAAAGCCCGAGGCCGGGCCGGCGATCGAGACCGAGTGGTCGAGCGTGTAATCCTTGTGCAGGGTGTAGGTCTTGGTAAGAGTCAGGCTGTCGGAGCGCGCCGTGAACGTGACCGAGCTGTCGGTGGCCGCGACCTGCATCGGCACGGCGTCGGTGCTGACACAGCCCTGCGGCAGTATCAGTTCCGTGCCAAGCAGGTCCTGGCCGGACGGCACGAGGTCGGCGCGGTACTTCTTCAGGAAGGCGGACTTGACCGTCCCGCCGACGCTCGAGAACTGAACCCGAAGCAGGTCGTTCTGAAGGGTCACGAGGGACTCGGGCGCGGGTACGAACGATAGCGCGGTGAGAGACTGTCCACCAGTCGGCGCGGCCTGGGCCGGCTGTATGGTTTCGTTCGGCTGAGCCTGTTGCAGAGCCGGAGCTGCCGCCGGTGCCGGCGGCGCCTGTCTCGGACGGAGGAACATCTGCGACAGGATGAGTATCGCGGCCACGAGCACGAAACCGATAATCGTGGAGAGCGTGCTCGATGTTTCTCGTTCGTTTCTCATGCCGTGGTCGTCCTCCGTTCAATCGCCGAGTCCGACATTCGACATTCGGATTTCGGACTTCGTACTTTCCTCGGTATCGGGTCATAGCCGCCGGCGGCCCAGGGATGGCACCGCGCGACGCGCCTGATGGCAAGCCATGCGCCCCTTGCCGCGCCGTGCTCGGTCAAGGCGTCCAGCGCATACTGAGAACAAGTCGGCTGATACCGGCACGAATTGGGGAGAGCAATGCCGATGGTGTTGCGGTACAGCCTGACCAAGAGCTTCAGAAACGTCGCCATCTGCTATGAAAGGACAAAGTAAGAAGGACTAAGGACTAAGCAATGAGGAAATGACGAAGCGGGAAGGCCGAGTCGTCCGGTGCTTTCATACTTACCCATTGCTTTGTCCTTTGCACTTTGTCCTTTGTAATTCTGTTGCCTGCCGCGTGTGTTCGAGCAGTTCGGCGAAAGACAGCTTTCCGGCAGCAACCGTCGGTTGCACAATATAGTCGTAGCCGGGCTGGAACCAGTCCTTGTTCCGCCGGTAGATCTCGCGCAGTCGCCGCTTCAGGCGGTTGCGTGCCACGGCGTTTCCCACTCCGCGCGGCAGATGGAACGCCACGCGACGGGATGGCGGTTCGGGCGCGGCAGGGTTGTCGGTCGGCGGGTCAGGATTCTGGGCGCAGCGTAGGCTAAGGTACCTCGTGCCGGACTTTGCTCCCAGTCGCCTCACCCGTTGCACGTCGCGTCTCCGGCGCAGGATTTCGGCTCGAGTCAGTGACTCGGCCATTCATACGGCCAGGCGTTTACGACCCTTTGCGCGGCGGCGGCGAAGAACGTTACGGCCTCCGGGCGTCTGCATGCGGGCACGGAACCCGTGAGTACGCTTGCGGCTGATGTTTGACGGCTGGTATGTTCTTTTGGGCATGGGTATTCCTCAACGCCGATTATAGGCCGGATGGCTGAGTAAGTCAAGAAACGTCCGGCCCGGTACGGCCCGGACCGGTACAAACGTGACGGCACGAAGCTCCGCACGTAGGTCTCAAGGTAACCTGTCGAGTGTTCCGGGAAGTAACCTGCGCCCGCGCGTCAGCATCTTCTCGCGAATCTCGACCTCAACCTCGACCTCAACCTTAGCCTTAACCTTGACCTTAACCTCAGCCTCAACTTCGACTTCCCCCTCCAAGCCAACCTCGTCCTAACCCTTGGCTTTTTCCTGCATCTCAACCTCAACCTCGTCCTCAGCATCAGCCTTGACCTCGACCTCAGCCTTGACCTTAACCTCAACCTCAACCTTAACCTGCCTGTCCACTCGCCAAGTCACTGGGCAAGTCACTCGGCAAGTCACTGGGCAAGTCACTCGGCAAGTCACTCGGCAAGTCACTCGGTAAGTCACTCGGTAAGTCATCCGACGAGTCACTCGCAGAGTCAATCGGTAAGTCATTCAGCGACTCACTCCCCGTGTCACTCAGTGAGTCAGTCGGCATGTCACTCGGTGACTCACTCGTCGAGTCACTCGACAAGTCACTCAGTAAGTGACTGGGCAATTCACTCGGGGTGTCACTCACCGAGTGACTCGGTAAGTGATTCGGGGAGTAACTGGGGGAGTCACTCGGGGAGTAACTGGGGGAGTGACCTGCCAAGTGCCAGGCTGAATGCATGTGTAGACATCATAACAGCCTACCAAGCAATGACTTAGGACTTGAAACTGCGGTATTTGACTGCTATCGCAGCTTCCTGTATTCTACGACATGAGAATAGGCGGCATGAACGGAGGTACGACATGACTGACCCGAAGAAGAGAGCCGACCGATGGAAGGCGAAGTACAATGTTGAGCGAGTGAAGGACACGCTGAACGACCTGCGCGGAGACATGGGCGCACGCTACGAAGCGGCCATTACCCAGGTCTACGCAATGGAGGTGAAGGTCAAAGAGGTCATCAACGCCTGTGGGGTCTCGACCTCGCAGTACGTACCCTACCTCAACTTCGGCCGGCAGCTCTACAAGCTGAGCCGGGAGCAGGGCATCTCGGGTGAGAGCTTTGCGATGGCGGCCCAGGTGCTGCTCGACAAGTGGTCCGCTCGTGGCTGCGACCCCAAGGTCCTGGCCAAGATTCGGACGGACGTCTTCGACATCGCCGCGCCGAACCCGTAAGTCGGCCGACCCTCTGCCGTAAGGGGCGGGCTTTCGCCCGCCCCTGTCCGTATTCTGCCTGCTGTATTCAGTCTAGCTGCCGCTCGCTACGCCTGCTTGACGCCCGGCACTGTTCTGCTACACTGAAGCATGAGTCCCCGTGTCCAACTCGATCGCGAGAAGCTGGCCGAGTTCTGCCGGCGTAATCATGTCCGGAGGCTGTCACTGTTCGGCTCAGCGCTAACCGACCGTTTCGGCCCGGACAGCGACATAGATTTCCTCGTGGAGTTCGAGCCGCACAACGGTCCCGGCTATTTCGGCCTGGCACGGATGGAGCGGGAGCTTTCCGAGTTGGTCGGCCGCAAGGTTGACCTCAGGACACCTGCCGAACTGAGCCGATACTTCCGGGACGAGGTCTGTGCCGGCGCCCAGGTACAGTATTCCGCGGCCTGACGCAATCCGTCTGCGCCACATGCTCGACGCCGCCCGTGAGGCGCTGGAGTTCGTTCGGGGCTAGACCGAACACAACATCGGCGAAGACCGCATGCTTGTTCTCGGCCTCGTCAAGGAGATCGAGATCATCGGCGAGGCTGCCGGGAAGGTGTCCGAACCCACCCGCCGTCACTTGTCGCAGATACCGTGGCAGGACGTGGTTGACATGCGGAATCGCCTGATACACGTCTACTTCGACATCGACGTCGGCGTGGTCTGGGACACAGTGTCCAAGGACCTCCGACCGTTGATTGCCGTTCTTGAGACCGCACTGGCGCCCGAGCAGTAGCACGCCGTCCGCACGTACTGGGGAGCAACAGGTTTGCGGGTCTACTCGAATCAGGGCGGTCCTTCGTCCGTCCCTGCCCTGTCTGCGGTCTACCGTCTACTGTCTTCTGTCTACTTGCCGTCCACCTCGTCACCACGATCTTGCGAACTGCTTGTGCTTGAGCTTGCGCTTGGGCTTCTGTCGCCGGGTTTCAGGTTTACAGCGCCTTGCGCCCTCCCGCGTCGAAGGCGATTGCGACGGCCGGCAGGCGGCGGAATCTGCCTTGAAATCTCGGTTGACAGAACCGGATTTTCAGGGTAGATTACGGGCGTGATAAGGCGAACGCGCGAGCTTGAAGTGCTGACCGGGCTGGTGGCCAGGCATCCGGTAGTCGCGATAACCGGCGCCCGGCAGGTTGGCAAGACGACGCTGGCCCGGCAGTTTGCCGCCGGCCGCAGCGGCGGCGCGACGTTCTTCGACCTCGAGAATCCCTCGCACCTGGCCCGGCTGGACGACGCCATGCTGGCCCTGCGGGACCTGAACGGGTTGGTCATTATCGACGAAGTACAGCGCCGTCCCGAGCTGTTCCCGGTCCTGCGCGTACTGGTCGACCGGCCGCGTAATCGGACGCGGTTCCTCGTCCTGGGCAGTGCCGCCCCAGGCCTGCTGCGGCAGTCCTCGGAGAGCCTGGCCGGGCGGATTGCGTATCACGAGTTGGGCGGACTGGCGCTCGATGAGGTGGGCGCTGCCCGCGCCGACGTCCTGTGGCTGCGGGGCGGGTTCCCGCGTTCGTTTCTTGCCCGCACCGGCCCGGCGAGCGCCGAGTGGCGGCGCGGTTTCATCCGCACCTTCCTCGAACGCGACGTGCCGCAGTTGGGCTCCGTCGTCGCCGCGACCACGCTGCGCCGGTTCTGGATGATGCTGGCGCACTACCACGGGCAGGTCTGGAATGCGTCGGAGTTCGGGCGCTCGTTCGGCGTGGCCGATACCACCGTGAGGTCGTATCTCGACCTGCTGGCATCGGCGCTGGTGATCAGGCTGCTGCCGCCGTGGTTCGAGAACATCGCCAAGCGTCAGGTGCGGGCGCCCAAAGTTTACATTGCCGATTCCGGACTGCTGCACGCACTGCTCGACCTCGATTCCCGCGCCGCGCTCGACTCACACCCCAAGGTTGGCGCTTCATGGGAAGGGTTCGTAATTCAGGCAGTGGTGCGGCAGCTTGACGCCCGGCCTGAGGAGTGCTGGTTCTGGGCGACTCACGGCGGGGCCGAACTCGACCTGCTGGTGGTGCGCGGCAGGCGCCGGTTCGGTTTCGAGGTCAAACGCACGACTGCGCCGAAGCCGACGCCGTCGGCCCGTTCGGCCCTCGCATCGCTGCACCTGGACCGCCTCGACATCGTCCACGCGGGCGAAGACACGTTCAGTCTGGGCCCGCGCCTGCGCGCGGTTGCGTTCCGCAGGTTGCTGAAAGACCTTTCCCCGTTGCCCTGACGGCACCGTGGGCCTGCGCCCGCCCCTGCCCTCTCTGCTGTCTGCCGTCTACTGCCTACTTGCCGCCCACCTCGTCACCACGACCTTGGTCACGTCAGCACGGCCCGGCGTGTTGAGACGGATGAAGTAGACTCCGCGGGCCACTGCGGTTCCGGTGCGGTCCGTGCAGTTCCATACCACGCTATTCCGTCCGGCTGACTGCTTTCCGGCTGCCAGTCGCCTGACTTCACAACCCATCAGGTCGTAGACACTGAGGTCCACTCTGCATGGCGCTGCAACGGAGTACTCAATGTCGAACAAGCCACGCATCATCCGCACCTGCAAACCCGAAGCGAGACGCGGCTCGGCCTGCTTTGTTTGAGCAACTCCTCCGTAGCCCGTGTCGCGCAGAACATGAATCGTCGTACTCTCTGAACCGATGGCGAAGACACGTTCATGAACCGGGTCAATCTGGAATTCATAGGGCGGCCAGTATCCCAGAACGAGATTCGACACGATGATGGAGTCTGTCTTGCAGTCGACTACGTACATGCCGAGGTCTTGGTGCGCTATTGGCTCCGTATACGTGAGATAGACTCGGTTGCTCCAAGGCACCCATCGCGCCAGGTCCACGGGCCAGGTCTTCTTCGGAAACACCAGCTTCTTGACGATAGTATCGGCGTCGCAGTCGACTACATAGAGTGCAGAGCCATATATGGCGCTATCCGCTCCGACGACATACGCTTTGTGGTCCTTGGAGTTCAGCGCGACTCCGGTGTTGAACACCGTGCACGAGGTGAACGGGAACGTCTTGATGACTTTGTCAGACCGAGTGTCAATCACGCCGGCTGCGCCGGAGGGACCGTCAATATTGTAGTATGCCTTGCGATAAGGGTAGTCGAAGTGCAACCCGAACGCGCGGTAGGGACTGGGAATGTCAATGACAGTCAGGAGTGAATCAGTCACGCAGTCATAGACTGCTACCTTCGGTCGGAGCCCCCACGCATCTAGGGACACATATAGCTTATTCCCGACTGAATCCCATGACGGGTAGAGGAACGAATACCCGGACACCGGGGAGGGGATTGTACACACAACCGTGTCGGCAGCGCAGTCCAGCGCGACTAGGTTCTGGTCCACGCCGCGGTACAAGCGGTCGGTTGAAGCCACGTAGGCATTACCCATGCCGCTCCGCGCAATCGCCTTGACCAGCGTGTCGGCCTTCACGTCAATAACCACCAGGCTGTCAGGGTCTGGGTTGAAACCGACGTAGAGCTTCTGCCTGCGCCAGTTCCAGGAGCAGTAGCCGTAGCTATCGTCGTAGGACCTTGGAATCCTGGCGACCACTTGATACGTGGAGCAGTCAAGCAGGTCGTGCTCGTAGCAGCCGACAAGGTAGAGCTTGTTCAGTTCAGGAAAGAAGAGGCCGTTCATGATAAACGTGGGCAGATGAACGACAGTATCCACCTCTATCTGCGCGAACAACAGCGCGGGTATGAGCAGCACAAGCAATTTCTTCATCGGTTCTCCTGCATCGGAGGGGCGGGTCCACCGCCCCTCCGAACAACGGACCCATTTGACCACTGCCTTGAGCTTAGCTTGCTCCGTCCCAGTATCAAGAAGCACGAAGTAAGCCCCGGCGCTGGTTCTGTGGCCCGAGGTCCTGGCCAGGATTCGGACGGATGTCTTCGACATCGCCGCGCCGAAATCATAGCGACTGACAAGTAGACGCCCGCAGCGATGCGGGCAGCCTTTGGCGCTACGCGCATTCGCTCCTCAAGTGCTGCGCTCTACTGGTGAATTGGCCCGAGAACGGAAATAGGGTGACTGTCCGGTTTCCGTGGCCTGGGTTGCGTCGCTGACAAGAGTCGCATCGCCCGAGGCTACCCGGCGCGCCTGTGCTTGATTTGGCCGCGGGAAGAGGCTATATTGACTCAGCAAACGCGAGGTGAAAGATGAAGACAGTCGATGAAGTCATGGAGTTGACGAGAGAGCTTCCCGAGAAGCTACAGGAGGAGGTTCGCGACTTCGCCCGCTTTCTCGCAGCGAAGAGGGCGCGTCCGACCCGCAAGAAGCTGCGCTTGGACTGGGCCGGAGGCCTGAAGGACTTGCGTGACAAATACACTTCGGTCGAACTCCAGCACAAGGCCTCGGAATGGCGGGCAAACGATGCTCTTGGTAGACGCTAACGTCTGGCTTGAGCTGCTCCTTGACCAAGAACAGGCAGGACAGGTACGTGATTTCCTCAGGGCGGTTCCGTTGGACGAACTTGCCATAACTGACTTCGCCCTGCATTCGGTCGGGGTTGTCCTGGCCCGCAACAAGAGGGATGACCTATTCGTGAGGTTTATCTCAGATCTTCTTGCGGACACAGGTGTGCGCTACGTGAGCCTCGACTTCGCTGACCTGATGGCTGTGACCGAGACGAGAGAGCGTCTTCCTCTGGACTTCGACGACGCCTACCAGTACGTCGCAGCCGAGAAGCATGGCCTGACAATGGTCAGCTTCGACGCAGACTTCGACCGGACCGAACGTGGACGAAAGACGCCGGCCGAAGTGCTGGCAGAACCACCTGTCGCTCACGACCGGCCCGCCGCCAAGACCCGCCGTTCCCGAGCCCGCAAAGTCTGAGCCGCCGCCCGAATACCGAAGTCCGAACCGACGTCTTCAACACTCCCGCACAGAAGCCGCAGCGGCTGAAAAGTGACCGCCCGCGGGAACGCGGGCAGCCTTTGGTTGGGAGGACAGCCGACCTACTCGGTAGTTATCACCTTTCGGCTGAATCGCACTTCAAGTGTTGTACCTCACTACTAAACTCGCGGGCCCGAGAACGGAAATAGGGTGACTGCCCTGGGTTACCCTGGTTTCCCATTGGTTTCCCAGAGCGTGCAGCAGTGCTTCACTTGGCAAGCGGGTCAGCGGCGTAACGAGTGAGTTGGGCCCTAACTTTCCTGGTCAACGTGGGGTCATCTTCAGTCGTGAGTTCTCCCACAGCCCTGGAGAGCTCTGTGACGTATTTATATCGAGTGTGTTCGTCAAGTGCCGCCACGCTACTGTGAGTTATCTTCTCTATGGCGGCGACAATAGCATCCACGAGACCATTCTGCCTCGCATCTAGTCCTTGTTTGAACAACGCAGCCACGCCACGGCCCTGCGAGAAGTGCGAGGAGTCCCTCCGCGTAAGAACGAGGGTTACGACGTAGGCAGCCGGGACTGCAACCTCCGGCGTGCTTCCACGGAGCAATTCAGACATCATGCTGGTGGTCCGAAGATGCGCTTCATAATCTCGAACTTGTCCCGAGGGAGCGCGGGAATCAGAATCTCCGACGAGAATGGCTTCTGCGGCTTTACGCTCGGGTCCACAAGCGACTTCACCTCATCATAGTTCATCATGTAGATCATGGGCGTGAAGAGCTCTGGCTTGGCATCTTTGACCAGCTCCCTTAGGTATTTGCCGGTGTCAACGCTAATGGTCTGCTTCGCGATCTGCGCATCTATCCCCTTGTACAGGCCGAGCTTGTTCTGTGCGATGGTGGGGTTGTTCTCATCACCGCGGGAGGCTCCTTGGTACAGGCCCCACGCTATCTCGCAGGGCAGCGAGGAGGGCGGATTGACTTGGTCGACCGGGGGGATAGACTCCAAATCGTAGAATGGGCTGCACCAGACGTAGTGGAAGCCGTAGTAGAAGTCTGTGTTGAGCTTGTAGGCAAGATAGCTGTTGGCCGAGTAGAGAAATCGTGTCGGCGGCATTGGGTCAGCACGGGGTCATGCTAGTGCCTACTTGCGATGACACCTGATGGAGGGGATGCACGGAACATGCCACGCCCCACCAGGACCTCCGCGTACAGGCGTAGCGAGGGTGGACGGGGCGAACAAGCGCGATCTTGGATGCTGTATCGCGCACTTGTGCAATCAGGCACTAGCTCGTCTGTACGGCCTTCATGGCCTCATCCAACGGCCGGACGAACCTAGGCAGTATGCGTTCCTGCATGAATGTATCTCCGACTGTGCCTACGTCGAGCAACTGGTCCACCATCGGCCGGTCCGGCACGAAGGACTGCGTCTGTACATGCACCAGGGCCGTGACCGGGTGACCTTTGTCGGGCGACACCCCATCCGCGACCGCCTTCTGCGAGGCCTCACTTGAGAATTCGATGCGCACCCAGGTAGACGGTGCCCGCGACAACTCGAAGTCCCACCTCGTGTCCGTGTTCAGCGGCTTGTATCCGGAGACGACGTCACCCAAGGACCCGGGACCCAGGAAAACCGACCTAAACGCCTCGTACGGGTTCGCCTTCACTTGCCAGAAGAACGCATATGATTCAGATAGACTGCTGACGTCATACGCTTTCAGGTCGAATCCCTCCGCCACGGATCTGATCATGCCGGTCCGCAGCTTCAGCCAAATCTCATCCTCAATGCCCTCAGTGGCCTGCGCCTCCCAGGCGTGCATGGTTGTGCGCACCTGCAAGGCCCTCCGTTCACTGGTCCCCCATAGAAAGAACACGGCCTTGTTCTTCTCGTCATAGCTGGAAGTGGGCGCCCCAGGGAATAGCTGGGCGACTTGAGATGCCACGAGCCGTGCCACGGCCTCTCCCGGCACGACATGCGCCTGCGTGTGCAGCATCGTACCTCGAGTGGTCATCTCCGCGAAACCCTTTATTGATACCATTGTGACCTCCGCTTCGATGCAGGGCGCGCCCAAGCGTGCCCACTAAACCGCGTTCCAGTCGGACTCGGAGTTACCATTAGGACTGCCGTAATGATAGCATGCCCCCGCAGTCTGTCAACATGGCCATCGCCCTCATCCTCGGATGCACCCGGCCCAGCGACTCCTGCACGGGGCGATACTCGCCGAACCCGGGCACGCGGGCTTGCGCCAGCGATGCCACCACGAGGCCGGAAAGCACGGCGGCTAGGAATTTCACCTACGTCCTCTACAGAATTGTGAATTGAGAACTGCTGAAGTCAAGTCCGGCGCTCGGTCAGGCGTTCAGGCCGCGGCTGGTAGCGTGGTTCGTACTGCCGACCCGGAAACGAGAACCAGGAATTGAGAGGTACGGATCTGCGCCGGCGTGCGTGCCTACCCTTTTTCCAAAGCTTCCTGCATGATCTGGCGCTGGTAGAGTTTCCAGTAGAGCCCTTGGCGAGCCAGGAGGTCGGTGTGCTGGCCGGATTCGACAATCCGCCCCTGGTCGAGAACGTAGACGATGTCGCACGCGGCCAGGATGGAGAGGCGGTGCGACACGATGACCAGCGTTGCTCCTTGCATGTAGCCCATCACGTCGCGGATGAACTGCTGCTCGGTTTCGGCGTCGAGGCTGGCAGTTACGTCGTCGAGCAGGAGAATCCGCGGGCGGTCGAATAGCGCGCGGGCGATGGAGACGCGTCCCTGCTGCCCGCCGGACAGGCGCAGGCCGCGTTCGCCGATGAGTTCCTCCGGTCCTTTGGCCATCGCCTTCAACTCGGGTTCAAGCTGAGCGATGCGCACGACCTCGCGCAACCGCTCCTCGGTATCCGGTGCAGTGCGGCCGAGGATGATATTGTCGCGGATGGTATCGGAGAACAGGCCTGCCTCCTGGGGTGCGTACCCGAAGAGCGAGCGGAGCGACTTCACCTCGAACTCGGGCTGCGGGGTGCCGTCCACCGTTATCGCGCCGCTGGTCGGTTCAGCGGCCCGGACGAGCAGGCGCATGATTGTGCTCTTGCCCGAGCCGACGGTGCCGGCGATGCCGATGCGAGCGCCGGGCGTCAGGACGATATCGATGTCCTGCAAGGCAGGATTCGAGGAATCGAGGATTCCAGGATTCGAGTGAACGGCTTCGGGCCCTTGAATCCTAGAATCCTTGACCCCTTGGTTCCTTACTGATGCATAGCTGAACCCGACCTTGGTCAGGCGCACCTCGGCGAAGTCCGGGGCGGGTTTGGTGCCGGTGTCGACCTTGACGTCTGGCGTGAACTCGTACAACTCGCGGACGCGCCGCTCTTCCACCCCGGTCTGCCAGATCCAGGTAATCATGTCGGCGATGCCGATCATCGGCCAGACGAGCATGTCCACGTAGGCGTTGAACGCCACGAACTCGCCGATGGTCAGCTTGCCGCGGATGACGAATGCGCCGCCGAGCACGAGCACAGCCAGCGAGCCGAGACCGGCGACAATGCCGTAGGTCGAGTTGAAGGCGGCCCGCAGCTTGGCGCCACGTACCGCGGAGCGGATGCGTTCATTGAGGATCTTCCGCAGGCGGCCGGCGTTGCGCTCTTCCATGGTGTAGGCCTTGACCAGCCGGATGCCCGAGAACGAGGATTCGAGGAAGCTGTTGGTCTCGGACATCTTCTCGCGCCATTCCTTCCACCACTTGTCCACGCTCGGTCCGATGCGGAGGTAGACGAAGAAGCTGGCAACAGTCGGCACCAGCGTGACCACGGTCAAGAGCCAGTTCATCCGGATGAGGATTACGAGCGTGAAGGCCATGGTGAGCACCGAGGTCATGGGCCAGAAGATGCCCATCGCGGAGAACTGGGCGACGTCGTTCAGGTCCTGGTCGAGCCGCTCCTGCACGTCGCCGGACGGGAAGCGGTTGGTGAATGAGAATCCTTGGTCGAGCACCGAGCGGAAGACCAGGTTGCGCGTCCGCCAGAGGAAGCGCGCGCCTGAAATCATGTAGGCGAGCGGCCGGAAGTCCTCGGCCAGCGCGCCGATGACCCGGGCTCCGACCAGCAGCAGCACGAGGTTCCGCAGCGTGCTCAAGACGAAGTGTGCGGGGTCGGTCAGTCCATGCTGGATGGCATCGACGATGTAGCCGATGATGCGGGGATAGGCAATCGCGATGGCGCAGTAGAAAACCGTCAGCGCGACCAGGCCCATAAACTGCTTCCAATCCTGTCGCCAGAACCGGAGCACGAGCTTCATGTCGAGCAGGGTTATCGCCCGCGGCTTCTGGCCTGCCTTATCCGGCATTGTGCGATTCCCTTTCACGACGACCCAGAACCAGAAGTGGCTGGCCATCTCGGCAAGAGAGAATTGCCAATGGCCAATCACCAATTACTAACGAATGGCCGAACGTGGTAATGCTCAGTCCCGAACGGCCTGTCCCTGTACAAGCGTGCAGGATCGTCATTTTCACGAGGATGTTTCTCTCCGCCACGTGTACCCTGATGTCGCCTGGTTCCCGGCAACCATCGGCAAATGCCGCCCGCGGCGACGCAAGAATCGGGTTCGGTTCTGCTGGAAGACTGGAGTCTTGGATTCGGGACCAATCTGCGGAATCTGTGTAATCTGTGGATGGCCGTCTCCGCGTTCCTGGTTCCTGGTCCTTTGTCCTTCGTCCGAGCCATCTGCGTCCATCTGCGGTTACGTCCGGTTTGGTTGCGGCCTCCGAGGCCGAGCCATGTATTCGTTGGGCATTAGCAATTGGGAATTGGTCATTGCGGGGCGTTCTCAAGGTATTGCAGCTTGTACAGCCGGCTATAGTAGCCATCCTGGGCGACGAGCTCGTCGTGGGTTCCCTGCTGGACGATGCGTCCGGCGTGGACCACGACGATGCGGTCAACCATGCGGATGGTCGCCAGGCGATGGGCGATGATAATCGCGGTGCGGCCCTTGAGCAGTTCCTCAAGGCCTTCCTGGATGAGGTGCTCGGTGTGCGGGTCGACCGACGATGTGGCCTCGTCGAGAATCAGGACCTGGGGGTCGAACGCGAGCGCCCGGGTAAAGGCCAGCAATTGCCGCTCGCCCAGCGAGAGGTTGACCCCGCGCTCGATGACGCTGGTGGCGTAGCCTTGGGGGAGCTGGAGGATGCGTTCATGCATGCGTGCCCGGCGTGCGGCGTCGTGCACCCGGGTTTCGGTGACCGTGTCATCGAACAGGCGCAGGTTGTCGAGCACCGTCCCGGGAAAGAGGATGACGTCCTGCGGCACGAACCCGACCAGCCGGCGGAGCGACTGGTTCCGAATCCGGGGCAGCTCGGTGCCGTCGAGCGCTATCCGGCCGGACTTCGGTTCGTAGAACTTGAGCGCGAGGCTGGCGATGGAGGTCTTGCCGCCGCCGGTCTCGCCGACCAGCGCGACCTTTTCGCCTTTGCGGACTTCAAGGTTGATGTCCTGCAGCACGGTTCCCCGCCCCTCGTAGGCGAGTTCGACTGCATCGAACCGCAGCGCCTGCCGGAAGTCGCCGGCCGAGAGCTCCACTTCGCCGTCCGGCTCAGGCTTGGTATCGAGGATTCCGAGCATGCGCTCAGCCGAGGCGAAGGCGCGCTGCATGATGTGGATCTGCTCCGACACGGCGCGGATGGGGACGAAGAAGCGGGTGATATAGCTGTAGAACAGGAACAGGCCGCCCACGGTCAGATTTCCCTTCAGGGCAAAGAGGCCGCCGACCCCGAGGGTCAGGGCAACCCCGGCCATCTCGCCGAAGTCCCAGACAAGCCAGATCCAGGTCCAGATGAACATCTCCTGCTTGCGCACGCCGTAGAGCCGGCGACCCTTCTCGTCCATCCGGTCGGCGAAGTAGTCCTGGCGGTTGAAGGCCTGCACGACGGGCAGGCTGCGCATCGTCTCGGTGATGAAGTTGTTTATCTCCGCCACGATGCGGCGCATCTGGAGGTAGAGCGGCCGCGACCGCTTCTGCAGCAGGTAGAAGCCGACCATCGTGACCGGGAAGAGCCCGGCAATCACGAGGAAGAGCCGCCAGTTGACCACGAGCATCACGATTGACATGCCGATGAGCATGACCAAGTTGCGGGCGAGCGTGACCGCGGTGGACGAGAACATCTCCTGCAGCGCCGAGGAGTCGCTCTCGACCCGGCTGATGAGCCGGCCAACCGGATTGCGGTCGAAGAAGCTCGCGGGCAGGCGGACGATGTGGCCGAAGAGCGTATGCTTCAGGTCGGCAATCGCGTTCTCGCCGATGATGGCCAAGAGGACTTGCTGGAAGTACCCGGCCGCGCCGATGGCAACCTGCAGGACGAGGTAGATGATTCCTATGTACAGCAGGCCGCGCGCGTCCTTGTGCGGGATGTTGACGTCGATCGCGTGCTTGACCAGCAGCGGGGCGGCAAGCCCCAGGACGGCCGAGCCGATTAGAAGAATGGCCGCGACGATGGTGCGGCCGAGGTACTTCCGGAAGAACGGCCAGACCCGAGGAAGCAGCTTGAACCCTTGTCCTCGGGTCTGTGCTTCCTCTTCTTCAATGTATATGTCTTCGGCCGGCAACTGGTCTCCTGGCCGTCAGTATACGCGCCGGAGCGGCCTCAGGGAAGCAGAACCGTGAGCGAGACCACCACGGATGAACGCAGCGCGCCAGGATGCGTAAGTCAAAGGTCAAAGTGCAAGACCAAAAGTCAGAACGCCCGGAATGCTGCGAACCAGGCAGCCTTGAAACAGAGGCAATCCGGGCAACAGCTTTGTGAAAACGACGATCCTGTACGCTTGCATGGGAGATGGATACGGATCGGGCTGGGACGAGGCGGGAGGCGGTCGGCGGCCGTGGGCGACGACGGACTTGCCTAGAAATGCTACGTCTTGGCTGCTCCGCGGGGAGTGTTGCTGCGTCTAAGAATGTATGGCTGTGATTTCCGAACCCGTGAAGAAGAGGGCTGGTGAGATGCTGGCCAAGGCGCAGAATCCGGTGCGGTTGCTGCTTTTCACGCAGGAGAACGCGTGCCAGTTCTGCAAGGAAGCGAGGGAACTGGCCCAGGACCTTACCGAGCTGACAGACAAGCTGTCGGTCGAGACCTACGATATGGCGAAGGACGACACGAAGGCAAGCGAATACCGCGTGGACAAGGTCCCGGCATTCGTGATCGCCGGAGAGAGGAACTACGGCATCCGGTACTACGGCGTACCGACCGGGTATGAGTTCTCGACGCTGCTTGGTCTGGTCGAGCTTGTCGCCGGCCGCGACAGCGGGCTGAAGCCGGAGACAAGGACAAAGCTCTCGGGGCTGGCATCGCCACTCGACATCCAGATGTTTGTGACTCTGACCTGCCCGGTCTGCCCGGGCGCGGCGGTGACGGCAGCGCGGTTCGCGGTTGAGAGCGACCGAGTCTCGCTGAGCGTTATCGACGCGACCGAATTCCCGCAACTCGCCAACCTCTACAATGTCATGGCCGTACCGCGAACCGTGGTCAACCGCGTCTACTCGTTCGAAGGCGCGCTGCCCGAGGAACGGATGGTCGACGAATTGCTGAAGGGCGGCAGCGGTCTGGTCATGCCATGACCTCAGTCCACGCAGGCGAGGCCAGAAGTCAGAAGCTAGACGCTGGAAGTCAGAGGTGCGGACGCGGGCGGAATGAACCGCAGATCACGCAGATTCATGGCTCGGACGGAACGGAAGTGCCAACCACGGATGAACACAGATGAACACGGATATTCGCGGACCGGACCCAAGGGAGAGCCGCCAAGAACGCTAAGGTCAGGACAAGGACATCCGCAGATGACGCAGATTGAGGGTTCAGATAGAGCAGAATTCAGAAACCAGAGACCGGAATGCAGAATTGCGGACAAGGAGAGGATTAGCCACTCGATCCCTCGATCTCTTGGTCCCTCGATCCCTTGCTGAAACCATGAGAAGCTCACTGAGACTGGGTAAGGTCTTCGGGATTCCGATTGACCTCCATGTGACATTCATCCTGTTCATCGCGTTTCTGGGAACGGTCTATGCCTTCCATGGCGGCGCGAAGGCCGCGCTTGCCGGGGTGAGTTTCATCCTGGCGCTCTTCCTTTCCGTTACTCTGCATGAGCTGGCGCACAGCCTGGTGGCGCGCGGGTTCGGCGTGAAGGTGAGCCGGATACTTCTGTTGCCAATCGGCGGCTTATCCCAGATGGAGGAGATGCCGGAGCAGCCGACCCGGGAGTTCCTGATTGCCGTCGCGGGACCGGCAACCAGCGTTCTTCTGGGGCTTGCTCTGGGGATTGTGAGTCTCCTTCTTTACGGCCGGACTGCGACGCTGCAGGCCACCGTCACCGGAGGCCTGTTCATCCCCAACCTGGCCCGCGTTAATCTGCTGCTTGCCATCTTCAATCTGTTGCCCGGTTTCCCCATGGATGGTGGCAGGATATTCCGGGCCGCGCTGGCCCGCGGTATGCCGTTTGGCCGCGCCACTGCCATTGCCGCTTCGGTGGGCCGCGTCTTTGCCATCGGCCTCGGCCTGATTGGTCTGTTCTCAAACATCTGGCTGACATTCATCGCGGTGTTCATTTACTTCGGCGCGGGAGCGGAGGCAAGTCGGGTCCGTCTTAAGACGGCGTTCCACGACGTGCCGGTCAGCCGCGTCATGGCCACCGCGTTCCAGACTCTGAACCCTGATGACCGGTTAAGCCTGGCAGTTGAGCATGTTTATCATGGGTTTCAGGAGGACTTCCCGGTGATGATGGACAATGAGCTCGTCGGCGTGCTGATGAAGCAAGACCTCATCGCCGCGCTCCATGAGTTCGGTCCCGGCGCACTGGTCGGTCGGGTGATGCGGAAGGAGTTCACAACCGTAACCGTGGGCCAGACCCTCGAACAGGTCTACGCCGCAATCCAGGCGTGCGGCTGTTCGTCGATGCCCGTGCTCGATGCGGGCCGGATTGTGGGGCTGGTTACGCTTGAGGCCCTGGGCCGCTACCTGGTGTTTGCTGGAGCCGGTCAGCCCGCGAACCGCGCCTAGCGCGCGGCGGGGCCCTTCAGCGCGTCGTCAATTGTGGCCCGGGCGCGAGCCAGCGACGGTCTGAAGCCAATGACTTTCAATCTGAGCCTGCCGGTCAGTCTCTGTTCCTGAACGACCCGACCGGCGTCGTGCAGCATGCTGACAAGGTCGTAGCGGGAGTCCGGAACGGTGAACGTCCGGGTCACCATCGTTTGCTCAACCCGGCGCAGGAGATAGGACTTGAGTTCTTCGATCCTTTCACCGGTCTGGCCGGAGACGAATACCGACTGGGCGTAGCTGCGGCTCAGCCGCTTGATCACGGCGTCATCGAAGACGCGGTCGGTCTTGGTGAAGACCATCAACACCGGCTTGTCGCCGGCCCCGATCTCGGTCAGAGTGTCGTTGACCGCGTCAATCTTCCGGTCAACCTGTTCATCGCTGGCATCGACCACATGCAGCACCAGGCTGGCGTCGAGCACCTCCGACAGCGTAGAGCGGAAGCTCGCGACCAGTTGCGTGGGCAGGTTCCGGATGAACCCGACCGTGTCGGTGACGAGCACGTTCACGTTACGAGCCAGCGCCCATGGTTTAGTGTTGGGGTCGAGAGTCGCGAACAACTGGTCCGACACTTTCACGTCGGAACGGGTCATGCGGTTGAGCAGGGTTGACTTGCCGGCGTTCGTGTAGCCGGCCAGCACCAGCCGGAACATGTCGCTCCGGCGGTCGCGCTGGACCGCCCGCTCGCGGTCGATCTTCTTCAGGTCTTTGCGCAGGACGGTGATACGCTGCTCGACTTTCCTGCGGTCGACCTCAAGCCGCGTCTCGCCGGGGCCGCGCGTGCCGATGCCGCCGCCGAGCCTCGACATCTCGACGCCGAACCCGGTCAGCCTTGTGCGCTGGTACTCAAGCTGCGCCAGTTCCACCTGGATCTTGGCCTCGGCAGTCCGGGCGTGCAGGGCAAAGATGTCGAGAATCAGCGCGGCCCGGTCAATGACGCGAACGCCGACCGCGTCTTCAAGGTTGCGCTGCTGCGTCGGGGTGAGATCTTCGTCGAGTATCAGCAGGTCGATGCGGTGCCTGCGGCAGAGCGAGCCCAGGTTCTCCACCATGCCCTTACCCACAAGCGTCGCCGGGTCCAGCCGCGGCCTGACCTGTATCAGCCGCTCGATCACGTCGCCGCCGGCGGTGGCGGTCAGGGCGGCCAATTCCTCGAGCGAGTCGGCCTTGGACCAACGCATCCGGTTCGTGACGGCCACGCCGACGAGCAGAATACGCCAGCTCATGGGGAGAGGGTTCCAGGGGTCAAGGGTTCCAGGGGTCTAGTGTCCGGCCTCAGGCGGGTTCCTTCTGCGAGAGAACGTGGACGATACGCTGGACGACGGTGATGAGACTGCCAAGCGCGATTACGCCGAGGGCGATCGGCATCCAGGTGCGTCCAAGCACGAACGCACCGAACAGCAGCACCAGGACCCGTACCGGCCGCTCAAAGAACCCGACCTTGCACTCCCGGCCCACGCCCTCGGCCCGCGCCCGGACGTAGCTCACCATGATTGATAGTACCAGAGCGACGACCGCCAGCAGTCCGTACCAGGATTCGCGGTAGTACCAGAACAGCCCGATCAGCTCGAACGATTCGCTCAACCGATCTACAGTTGAGTCAGTGAACGCTCCCAGGGGACTGGCGGTCCCGGTCCGGCGTGAGAGTTCGCCATCCAGCGTATCGCACAGCCCGACCAGCGCCGCAAACACGCCGCCGACTATGAACCGGCCGGTCGCGAAGAAGTACCCGGCCAGCAGGCTCAGCGGCAGGGCGACAACCGTTACAGCCATTGCCGACACGCGTAGCGCCATGAGGAGACTCACCAGCGGCCTCAGCAGCCTACGACCCTGCTGCTTCGTCGATTCCTTCATCTTCCTCTTCTCCGGCCCCGGCGACTACAACGACGGTCTCGCCCTTCATTTCGCGGTCACCAATCTGCGTCAGCACATCGGTGATCTTCCCGCGCAGGACCTCTTCGAAACGTTTCGTTAGTTCGCGGCACACTACGACATCGCGGTCGCCCCAGAGCCCGAGCATCTCTTCGAGCAGCCGCTTGACGCGGCGGGCCGCTTCGCAGTAGACAGTGGTCCGCTCCTCACCTTTGAGGTCGGCCAACCGTTTGCGCCGCCGGCCGTCGCGCTTGGGCAGGAATCCCTCGAAGGCGAACCGATCTGAAGGCAGGCCGGAAACGACAAGCCCGGCGAGCAGCGCCGACGCCCCCGGCACCGGGATTACCGACATACCCTCGCGGACCGCGGCACGAATCAGGTAGAATCCGGGGTCAGAAATCCCGGGCGTGCCGGCGTCGGTTATCAGCGCTATTCTTCTGCCCTGCCGGAGTTGCTCAATCAGTTCCGGCGTGCGGCTCACTTTGTTGTACTCGTGATACGAGGTCAGACGGTTGCGGATGTGATAGTGCTGCAAGAGCAGGCCGCTGTGCCTCGTGTCTTCGCAGGCGACAAGATCGACTGACTTCAGGATCTCGACCGCGCGATGGGTCATGTCCCCGAGGTTCCCGATCGGGGTTGAGACGACGTACAGACCCGGCGCAATGCCGCCGGTCTGCGCCTCGCCTGCCGGCGGGTTCAACCGCTCCGCCTACAGGTCGAAGAACTCAATATCAGATGTCTCCGTGTCGAGCATTGCGGCCGTGGCGCGGCCCGACAGCCAGCCGCAGGCCTCTCCCGGATTGACGATGACCGGACGCCAGCCTTCGTGCCGCGGTTTGTGCGTGTGGCCGTGCAGGTAGAAGTCGCAGTCCGGAACCGGGTTCAGCGGCTGGTGTGAGACAATGATGCGCTTCCCATCCAGCGCGAAGGCGTACGGGCCTTCGTTGAGCGCGAATCCCAATTCGTCTGCCCGTTGCCGCAAGGCCGCGCGGTCGCCGTCGCAGTTGCCGTAGACCGCGATCACCGGCATGGTGAGTCCGGCCAGCTCCTTGAGCACGAACTGGGCGACGATGTCGCCACAGTGCACGACGCGTTCCGGCCTAAGCCGGCTGAACAAGGCCACGGCCTCCCGTACCTTGTCCAGCCGGTCATGCGTATCGGAGATGATCCCTACTCGTGCCATTCACCAGCCCGGTTCGCTACGCGGCGGTCCGGAACTTCTGACTTCTAGCATCTAGCTTCTGACATCTTGCCTCGTCCGGTCCTCACCCAGGCTCACTGCAGTAGGTCGCGCAGCGGCTCGAACTTCCTCAGCCGCACCGGGTGGCGCAGCTTCTTGAGTGCTTTCGCCTCGATCTGCCTGACCCGTTCGCGGGTGATGTTGAATATCTGGCCGACTTCCTCCAATGTTCTCGGACAACCATCGCCGAGTCCGAACCTGAGCCGAAGCACCTTTTCCTCGCGTTTGGTCAGCACTGCCAGCGCTTCTTCGAGCTTCTCGCCCAGAAGCGATACGCCGGCAGCATGGGACGGCGAGGCGGTCTTCTCGTCGTAGATGAAGTCGCCGATGAAGCTGGTCTCGTCCTCGTCCACCGGCTTGTCCAGCGACACGCCGAACTGCGATATCTTGGACAGCGCCTCGATCTTCTCCTTCGGGGTCGAGAGCCGCTGGGCGAGCTCAGCCACGGTCGCCTCGCGTCCCTGTTTCTGCATGAACTGGCGCTGGATCTTGGCGACTTTGTTGATCGCGTCGATGATGTGGGCCGGCACGCGTACGGTGCGTGACTGGTCGGCAATCGCCCGGGTTATCGCCTGCTTGATCCACCACGTGGCGTAGGTCGAGAACTTGAATCCCTTGCGGTAGTTGAACTTCTCGACCGCCTTGATGAGCCCGACGTTGCCTTCTTCCAGCAGGTCGGCGAACTCCAGGCCGCGGTTTGCATACCGCTTGGCAATGGAGATGACCAGCCGCACGTTGCCTTCGATCATCTTGTCGCGCGCCGCCAGAATCCGGTTCTCGCACAGCGCTATCTCGGTCAGTACCTTGCGGACATCGGCGGTGTTGCGGTCAAGGAAGTCGTGACACTCGCGCAGCTTGTGCCTGACCTCGGCAATCTCGGGTGTGCCGTCGCGTCCCTCTGATTTTGCCACCAGCAGTTCGTGCGCCAGACCGAGTGCTTCGGTGCCCTTGTCCTTGAATTCGTCGATCAGGTTGTTGATGAGGTGGTGCTGCAGTGAAAGCGTCTGGACCCGGCTGAACACGATCTTCTTCGCATCGGCGATGTGCGAGCGTACGGCCGGCGATTGTTTGCGCTGCTTGAGTTTCTCGATTTTGTCGGCCTCGCGCCGGATGTCACGCAGGCAGCGGATGAACCGCTGCCGGTCGCGCCACAACGCCTTCTTGTCGAACAGGCACTCGAACTCGACGCGCGCAATCTGGTCCAGCGACTTGGTGCCTTCCTCAATCGACCAGCATTCCTCTACCAGTCGGCGCATCATCGATACCGGGTCGAACAGGTACTTAATGATGCTCTTGTATCCTTCCTCCATCTCCTTGGAGTAACGGATTTCCTCTTCGCGCGTCAGGAGTGGCAGCTTAGAGAGTTCGCGGAAGTACGACTTGGTCGGGTCCTCGGTGCGCTGGATTATGGGCTTGGGACCCTTCTGGATGACTGCTTCCGGTTCTTCCGCACGGGTCTCGGTCATCATGATACCGCTGCGGATGAGACCGGCTACGACTTCCTCCAGCCGGTCAGTCGACATCAAGACATCATCGGGAACCAGGTCCTCCAGTTCCTCGTAGGTAATCCGTTTGTCGCCTGAAGCCTTCTCATACACCGTATCGAGCCACGGCTCGCGTTCGGTCGATTCGCGCGCCTTGCGTCCCCGGCCGGGCGGGCGACCGGGCCCGCGTTTGCTGCCAGTGGGTCTTCGGGTTCCGGTTTTCAGGGCAAGTGGAGGCCGACCCCGCCGCTTGCGCTCCTTTTCACTCTTCATTGGCGAGCACTCCTTTCTCGCGTAACTTCCTGTAACAGTCTACTTCTTTCTCTCTGCAAATCCTCAACTGCCGCGTCGTCGCCCTTCGCATCCGCTTCCCTGAGCCGGCGATGCAGCCAGTCCGCACGGAACCGCCTCACGCGTTCCTGAAACTCGCCAGGTGTCGGTACGTCATCGAACGTCCAGGCCGAGACTATCTTGCGCGTCTCGTCCTCATCGATCAGTCCGAGCACCAGCCCGGCGTTGAAGCCCGGGTCGTCACAGTGGTCGGCGGCCAGCCGGGCAATCGGCCGCAGCTTCTCATCCTGCAGTATTTCTGCCAGTCCCAGGTCTCGAGCGATCCGCGCCAGGTCCTGAGTCTGGATCGCCGAGCCCAAGAGTTTCTCTTCCACCTTGCGGATCCCGGCGGCCCTGGCCGCACCCGGTTTTTCCTGCCCGGCGCTGCGCAGCAAGACCAGCTTGTTCACCCGGAACCGGTCGGCAATCCGGTTCGCGTACAACTCGCGGGTCGTGTCGTCGCCGATGAGCCGCAGCAGGCCGACCAATTCGGACAGGGCTGCCCGCTGTTCAGCGACTCGGGAGAGATCCCGACCCGCAAGCACGAATTCGGTCCAGTCCTGTCCCTGTGTCAGCAGCTCGACCAGCTTCTCCTTGCCGAATTTGCGGACGTACGAGTCCGGGTCGGTACCATCGGGCAGCGAGGCGATCTGCGGTTCAATCCCGGCGGCCAGCAGAATCTCGATTACCCTCCGGCCCGCCTTTCGGCCAGCGCTGTCTCCGTCGAAACAGACGGTGATGCGGGGGTTGTAACGTCGCAGCAGCTGCGCCTGGTTCGGCGTGAATGCCGTACCAAGCGGCGCCACGACGTTGTTGATGCCCGCGTTCACAAGTGACAGCATGTCGAAGTTGCCCTCGACCAATATCGGTATCTGCTCCCTGATGTATCCCTTTGCCTGGAATATCCCGTACAGGCTGTCACCCTTGCGGAAGATCGCAGTCTCAGGTGAATTCAGATACTTCGGTTCGCTGTCATCCAGCACCCGTCCGCCGAATGCGATGACCTTTCCCGACAGAGAGAAGATCGGAAACATCAACCGGCCGTGGAACCAGTCCACCAGTCCCTCGCCTCCCGTCCCTCGTCCCTCGACCCCCCTCAGTAAGCCCGCCTGCACGAGTGTTTCCTCCGACCAGCCTCGACGTTTCGCCTGTCCGCGCAGGATGTTGCCGGCCGGCGCAAACCCCAACCTGAACCTGCGCACGGTCTCCGCGTTCAGTCCTCGTCGCTCAACATAGGCAGCCGCTGCCGGCATCTTCGGGAGCTGCTGCTCGTAGAACTGGCAGACCTGCTCGCAGATGCCGTACAGCGCCTGATTCTTGCCCGACGCCTGCTCGGTCTCGACCGTGATTCCCAGCTTCTTCGCGAGGAACTTCACGGCCTCGGGAAACTCAAGCTTCTCCGTCACCATCACGAAGTTGATGGCCGTCCCGCCGGCCCCGCAACCGAAACAGTGATAGGTCTGCCGCTCCTGGTTGACGTGGAACGACGGTGTCCGCTCGGAATGAAACGGGCACAGTCCCTTGTAGTAGCGTCCGGCTTTCTTCAGCGGCACGTACCCACCGACCAACTGCACAATGTCGGTCTGCATCCGCACCTGTTCAATGACTTCCTGTTTGATCATCAGGCGCTCTTCAGCTTCACTACGGTCACGCCGCTGCCCCCCGCCGACTGCTCGGCCAGGCTGATCGTGTCTACGCGGGAATCGCGCCGCAACCTGTCCCACAGCGCACGGCGCAAGACCCCGCCGCCTTTGCCGTGAACGATGGTGAGTTCAGCCGAGCCTACCATCAGGGCCTCATCAAGGAATTTCGTCACCGCGTCGTCTGCTTCCTCCCGTGTCATTCCGCGAACGCTCAACCTCGTGTCGAACATGTACGGCTCCGGTTGAATCGGCTCGGGCTCGGGCTTCACTTCCGCAGGTTTGACCAGCCTCAAGTCAGCCGCCGCCAGTTCCATCTTGATCTGGCCAAAGGCGACCGTCGCGTTGTTCTCTCTCACTTCGACGACCACGCCCTGCCTGCGAAACGTATGCGACTCAACGTTATCCCCGGGCTTGAGTCCTTCCGGTACCGCGCCCGGCGATTCCGGCTCCACCGGCCCGAAACTGACCTCGGCAAGCGCCTGCTCGACATGTTGCTTGGCGGCAACCACGCTTTCGTGGTTGGCCTTCTGCTCCCTTATCTGCCTTACCAGATTCTCTATCTCGCGCCGCTTTTCCCGCAGGAAGTGTTCTTCCTCGGCATGCAGTCGCTCAGCCGCGTCCTCGGCTTCCGCCCTTGCTTCACGCAGCCTGACATCGTAATCCTGACGCAGCTTTGCTGCCTGTCGTTGCTCTTGCTCGGCTGCCGACCGGGCCACCCTGGCCTTGTGCAGTTCCTCATCGAGCGACCTGAGCTTCGCGCCCATGTCCAGCCACTCGCGGCCGATTCGAGTCCTCGCTCGCTCGATGACCCCGGCTGGCATCCCGGCACCCGCGGCAATCTCGAACGCACTCGACTCGCCCGGAAATCCCATCTTCAGCCGATACGTCGGCCCCTGCGATTGACGACTGACGATTGACGATTGACGATTCCCGGATGTCCCAGTATTCGACATTCGACACTCGTCATTCGTCACTTCCTTCCGTCCCCATTCCATCGCTGCATTGGCCATGCCGGGCTCGTCCTGCGCGAACATCTTCAGTGCGCCAAAGTGGGTCGTCACGACGCTCCTCACGCCGCGGTCGCGCAGCGACTCCAGCACGGCGACGGCGAGGGCAGCACCCTCCTCCGGCGCGGTGGACGCACCAATCTCGTCTATCAAGACGAGGCTATCGGCGTCAGCCTTGTCCAGTATCTCCTTCAGTCTGCTGACGTGCGCCGTGAAGGACGACAGGTCCGAGTCGAGCGACTGCTCGTCACCGATGTCAGCGAAGACCCTCTTGAAGACGGGGAGCCGGGTTCCGGTCGCGGCCGGCACATACATGCCGGCATTCAACATCAGGGACAGGAGCCCCACGGTCTTCAGAACCACCGTCTTTCCGCCGGCGTTCGGCCCGGAGATCAGCACCACCTGCCCCTCATCCGGGAACCGCATGTCCAGCGGCACCACGTTCACCTTCCGATATAGCAGCAACGGATGCCTGGCTCTCACCAGTTCCAGCCCGCGGTCCGCGGCCAGCTCCGGCCTCCGGCAGTCGAACCGGGCAGCAAATCGGCGCTTGGCGACCAGCACATCAAGCGCGCCCGCCACAACCAGTGCCGCTGACAGCTCCGGCACGTGCTCGGCGACCAGCCGCGATAGCGCGCGCAAGATGCGCGCCACTTCTTCAGCCTCGGCGTCCTGCAGCTCCTGCAACTCGTTCCCATCCGATACCAGCGACAGCGGCTCGACGAACAGGGTCTGACCGCTGCCCGAGCTGCCATGGACAACCCCCGGTACTCCGGTCCGGTGCTCAAGCAACAACGGCAGCACGAACCGCCCGCCTCTAACGGTGGGTATGCCACCGAACCAGCCCGGATTGTCGGCCGCCATACGTTCGAGCTTCCTGACCAGCGCATTCCGCATGCCCCGAAGCCGGCGCCTGATGTCGGCCAGCTCCGGCGACGCCGAGTCGCGGACCGCGCCCGCGTCGTCAATCGCGTCGTCAATCCCGCGTTCGAGCGACGGTAGCGGCACCAAGCCGTGTATCAGCGACCTGACGTTGACCACGTCCTGCCGCTGGTTCTGAAAGAACTCGCGGCACTTCCTGATGCCGGCGCAGGCCAGCCGGACGTGCAGCAACTCATCGCCCGTGAGCAACCCGGACGCGCGTAGCTGCTCAAGCAGGGGCCTTATGTCCTTCACCTCGGCGAGCGGCGGCTCGTCACCGAGGCTGGTGACCTCATCCAGCCGGTCGAGCTCGGCGGCAATCTGCTGCACATCCGAGACCGGCTCAAGTGCCAGGGCGCGCTCGCGGCCCATGTCGGTCTGACACAGCCCGGCCAGGATTTCTCGCACGCGCGTGAAACCCAGGACCTCAAGCGTGTGACTATCCAAGTACGGCTCCGTTACAGCCTATTCCCCGACTCTTTGTCCTGACTTCTGCCTGCTGCATCGGCGTCAGCAGAGTGCCGGCCTACGACCCAACCGGTTGCAGAAGGCGGTTAGTTGTCGTCCTGCTGCCTGCGGCGGAACGCACGACGCCGTGACTCTGCCTGCTTCCGCTTTTTCTTTTCGCTAGGCTTCTCGAAGAACTCGCGGCGCTTCACCTCCCGCAGAATCCCGGCGTTCTCGCATGCCCGGCGGAAACGACGGATGAAGCTCTCGTAGGATTCACCTTCCTTGACTGTAATACCTACCATGACTCGATTGCACCTCCCTTCAAGTCGTTTAAGTGGGATCGGGAAAAGACATGCATGAGGCTAAGTGCCTATCTCTTCATGATACATCTTACCCTAAATCACCCAGCAAGCCCAGAGCCATCGCGGCAACCGTGATTGCCGCGGTCTCTGCTCTCAACCTTCTCGGGCCCAGCGTGAACGGTGCGGCCCCAACGCTCTTCAGCGCTTCGATCTCGGCCGGCTCGAACCCGCCCTCCGGACCCACGACAATCAGGACCGAATGGGCAGCTCGCTTCAAAGCCTTGTCCAGCCCCGTACCGGTTTCGTCCTCATAGGCTACCAGCACCTGGTCGAACTCGCCATCCAGTTTCAGAAGTCGGTCGAACTCGACGGGCGCATCAATCTTCGGCAACACCGTCCTCGTTGAGGACTTCAGCGCTGCGAGCGATACTGCCCGGAGCCGATCGAGCTTCGCCGGGCTCAGCCGGCCGACTGTCCGAGCGCTCAGGAACGGGATAATGCGGCTGACTCCCAGCTCAGTTGTCTGGCTGCACACCTGTGCCAGATGGTCGCCCTTCAGAACTGCCTGCGCGATGGCAACCCGATGCTTCGGCTCCCGCGCGCCTCTCGTATCCGACAGCACACGGCCCACAACCCGGTCTGACCGCACTGCGGTCAGTTCTACCTCGTGCTCGCCTCCGGCTCCATCAACCACGCCGATAACGCTCCCCACCTCGTGTCTCATCACCCGGCTGATGTGCCGTGCCTCAGGGCCAGTGATGGTTAGCATCCCATCCTTCGGCGGGGTCGGCGAGTAATAGAGGTCGTGGGGCATAGTGTGCTAATGACCAATTACCAATTGCCAATGACCAATCAAAGAGGAAATGTCTAAGCGCCAACCGCCGGATCCCTTTGGCATTGGGCCTTGATTAGAAATCAGGAATTGAGACTCGGTCGTTTGCCTCATGCTGGTTTCCTCGGCCCCGGCGTCGGCTCGCTCTTCGACTCGTCGAGCTTCTTGAGAAGGTTCTTTTCGTCACGCGAGAGATGCCTGGGAACGTGGATAACGACACGAACCAGCTCGTCTCCTACTCCGCCGTCGAGATGCTTGATCCCGGCGCCGCGGATGTGCAGAACGGTACCGGACTGCGTGCCGGCCGGAACCTCGAGTTCCTTCTCACCGGAGAGCGTCGGCACCTTCAGCTTGCTGCCCATGACCGCGGTCGCGATGCTGACCGGCACCTCAACTGCAATGTCATCGCCCTGTCTCAGGAAAAGCGGGTGCTCCCGCTCCTCGAATTGCACCAGCACATCTCCGTTGCCGGCCGGGCCATAGTGTCCCTCCCCGTGCAAGGGGAGATAGTGGCCGGCCGAGACTCCGGCCGGGATTCTGACCTTGAGGGTCCTGGGCTTCCTGACCCGCCCCTCGCCGGAGCAGACCTTGCAGGTTTCTTTGACCCGTTCACCCGCGCCACCGCAGTCGGGGCACGGCTGAACCTGGACGAACTGACCCAGAAACGAGCTCGCCCGGTGCTGGACCTGACCCTGGCCGTGGCACGTAGCGCAGGTTTCTTTGCCCCTGCCGCCCGCGCCGGCGCACTCCGGGCACCGCTCGAACCGGTTGAAACTGAGCTCCTTGGTGACCGACTCCGCAATTTCCTCAAGGCCAAGCCGCACTGAAATCCTGATGTCGCCGCCGCGCGCGCGTCGTCGCGACTGCTGCCTGCCGCCGACCAACAGGTCGAACAGGCCGCCGCCACCGCCCATGCCAAAGCCCTGCAGCAGGTCGCCGAAGATGTCGGAGATGTCGTTGACGTGCGTGAAGTCACGCCGGAAATCGAACCCGCCCGGCCCGAACTGCCGGGACACGCCTTCGTGTCCGTACGTGTCGTAAAGCTTCCGCTTGTCCGCGTCGGCCAGGACCTCGTACGCCTCGGAGAGTTCCTTGAACTTCTCTTCGGCCTCAGCCCGGTTGTCGGGATTGCGATCCGGGTGGTGTTCCTTGGCCAGTCGGCGGTATGCGGACTTGACTTCATCCTGGGAGACGCCGCGGCTGATGCCGAGCACCTCGTAGTAGTCGCGCCTCGTAGTGGCCATGGCCCCTAATGACTAATGCCCGATTCCCAATTACCAACGAATGACCAATTGCGCCCGATCAGCGGTTCGGCACACGGGTATTCGTTGGACATTAGTAATCGGTCATGGGGAATTCGCACGGAAAGCTCTGCGGCCTTCAAACGGCGACAGCCGCCGTCCAACACGCCAAAGCCACTATCGAAGGAATGCAGCGTCCGGCTCGCCCCGCTACTTCTTGTCCTCGTCGATGACGGTATAGTCGGCGTCGACCTTCTTGCCGGAATCAGTCTCCGGCTGGGGGCCGGTCGCGCCGGGTTGAGGCCCGGACTCTTTCTGACGGTACATCTCTTCAGCCAGCTTGTAGCTCACCTTCTGTAGTTTCTCTATCGACGTGTCTATCGCCGCCTTATCGTCACCCTTCATGGTCCGGCGCAGGTCCGCGGTCGCCTCCTCGATCGCCTGCTTGTCGGCGGCCGGGACTTTTTCGCCAAACTCTTTCAGGGTCTTTTCGGTCTGGTAGATAAGCGTATCGGCGCGGTTGCGGCTGTCAACAAGCTCGCGTCGCTTCCGGTCATCGGCCGCATGAGCCTGCGCGTCGCCAACCATGCGGTCGACTTCGTCCTTGGCCAGCCCGGAGGAAGCCGTAATCCGGATTGACTGCTCCTTGCTGGTCGCCTTGTCCTTGGCGGTCACGTGGAGAATGCCGTCCGCATCGATATCAAACGTCACCTCGATCTGCGGCGTGCCGCGCGGAGCCGGGGGAATGCCCGAGAGCTCGAACCGGCCCAGCGTCCGGTTGTCCCCAGCCAGCTCGCGTTCGCCCTGCAGCACGTGAACCGTCACCGCCGGCTGTCCGTCCTCGGCGGTAGTGAACACCTGGCTCTTCCGGGTGGGAATCGTCGTATTCCGGTCGATAACCTTGGTCATCACTCCGCCCAGAGTCTCGATGCCGAGCGAAAGCGGGGTCACGTCGAGCAGCACGACGTCCTTCACCTCGCCGGCCAGCACTGCGCCCTGGATGGCCGCGCCGATGGCAACGACCTCGTCCGGGTTAATGCCCTTGTGCGGCTCCTTGCCGAAGAACTCGCGGACCAGGAACTGCACGCGGGGCATGCGGGTCTGGCCGCCGACGAGAATGACCTCGTCGATGTCGCGTGTAGTCACCTTGGCATCGGTCAGCGCCTGCTTCACCGGGCCGAAACTCCGCTGCACCAGGTCCTCGACCAGCGCCTCGAGCTTGGAACGGGTCAGACGCATGTCGATGTGCATCGGGCCCTTCTTCTCGTCCGACCAGATGAAGGGCAGGTTGATGGAAGTCTCCATCGAACTGGAAAGCTCGCACTTCGCCTTCTCCGCCGCTTCCTTCACCCGCTGCAGCGCTGTCTTGTCCGCTGCCAGGTCCACGCCGTGCTCGCTCTTGAATTCGTTGATGACCCAGTCCATTATCCGCTGGTCGAAATCGTCGCCGCCGAGGTGCGTGTCGCCGTTGGTCGACTTCACCTCGAACACGCCCTCGCCGATCTCGAGGACCGAGATGTCGAACGTGCCTCCGCCAAGGTCGTAGATGGCAATCCGTTCCGACTTCTTCTTGTCGAGGCCGTAGGCCAGCGCGGCCGCGGTCGGCTCGTTGATGATACGCAGGACTTCCAGGCCGGCAATCTTGCCCGCATCCTTGGTCGCCTGTCGCTGCGAGTCGTTGAAATAGGCCGGAACCGTGATGACCGCCTTGGTCACTACCTCGCCGAGGTAGGCCTCGGCCGACTTCTTCAGGTACTGCAGAATCATGGCTGAGACCTCGGGTGGGGAGAGGCGCTTGCCGTCCACATCAACCCAGGCGTCGCCGTTCGCCGCCTCGACCACGTGGAATGGAACGCGCTTGTGCTCATCCAGGGTCTCACTGTACCGCCGGCCCATGAACCGCTTGATTGAATAGACCGTCTGCTCGGGATTGATGACCGCCTGCCGCTTGGCCAGCGTGCCCACCAGCCGTTCCTTGCCCAGCGCCACGACCGAAGGAGTCGTCCTCCCGCCCTCCGGGTTCGGAATCACTACCGGCTGCCCGCGCTCCATCACCGCTACACACGAAAATGTCGTCCCTAGATCTATGCCTATTACCTTTGCCATCACTTACCTCCAAAACTCCAACTGATAACTAATCTGAAACAGCCGCAGCAGTGCGGCTCAATAGTCAGAATACTCATTTCCGAATTCTTAACCATTAGACTCGCTAACCGACCCCTCGATTTCCGCCGCCTCCGCTTCCGGTTCTTGCCCCGCGCCACTCGGCTTCCTGGTTGCACCTTCGGAGTCCCGACGTTCTGAATTCTGGTCTCTGGTCTCTGAATTCTGATTTGTCCGGCCCGCCTTAGCAACCACCACTCTCGCCGGCCTCAGCACTCGCTCTCCACATGCGTACCCCTTGCAGATCTCGCTCACGACCGTTCCCGGTTCCTGCTCTTCGGTGTGAACGAAGCTGATGGCCTCAGCCCGGCGCGGGTCGAATTGTGTCCCCGCGCAGCTATACTCCTCCACTCCGTGCTTGCAGAGCGTCTCACGCAACTGACGGTGAATCAGGTCGATACCTTTCTTCAGGCTCTCCGCGCCTGCGCCCTCGCCCGCAGTCTGCAATGCCCGCTCGAAGTTGTCCAACACGGGCACAAGGTCCAGAACAAACGCCTCCAGCGCCAGCCTCCGACTAACCTCGCTGTCGCGCTCGGTTCGCTTCCGAAGATTGTCGAAGTCAGCAACTGCCCGTAAGTACTCTTCCTGCAGATTCTTACACGCAGCCGACTTCTCGTCAAACTGCTCCTTGAGTTGGGTGACCGGACCTTTCTTTTCTTGTGCCATGTGAAGTCATAAGATTAGACATTCTAAGGCTATACAGGGATTCTACCCCATGCGGAAGGCCGCGCCCATGGCGCGGTCTTTCCTAACCATCAATGGTTAGCCGCAGGCGTGGGTCCAGTAGCAGGTCGATGAAGTTTGCTTGTCCGGGGCCGGTCAGCTAGCAGCTGGTTTCGGGCAGTTCGGCGGTCGCCGTTCGGCCTTCGGCGTTTCTATGCGCCCCGAATCGCCGGTTGCGTCGTCAGGTCACGGTCAGGCTGTCGGACCAGCGGTCGGGCGGCCAATCTAGAATCGGCAATCTAAAATCCAAAATGACCTCGGCGGCGTGTCAAATGGGTGAAGAGGACGCTGACAGCTAACTGCTGACGGCCAGGGTCAGCGGTGCACGGTGCGTGGCTGGTTGAAGCGGAGACGGCTGCCGTCCCCGATAGCGCGGTCATGGCCCGAGTTTGCGGTTCCTGTATCCAAAGTGGTCGTAGTAGTACAACATCTCGCGCCAGGCCTGCCGTTCCAGCGCGGACATCGTGAAGCTGCTACTCCCCTTGCTGCCGGCGAGCTGGACCTTGATGACCGTGTCGGCCGGGGCCTTGGAGACGGCCAGGGGCAGGACGTATTCGGGTTCGAAGGAGTGAGCTTCATACACCGCCCCGTTCGGTAGCGTGCTGCGTCTGACATCGCTTTCGTCCCAGTCCACTGCGAAACGTTTGCCCCCGACCAGCACTGCCGCCGAGTGCATCGCAAGCGAGTCCTTGCCGATGTACACCACACTCACGACGAGCCTCGCGTCGTCATCGCTTCCTTCATACACACCAAGGTTCAGGCGGGGGTCGGTGTCCGGTATCTTGTCGGAATTCACATGCCTGAACATGGCCGAGCCATCGGTCTCGTTCCGTTGAACCAGCAGGCGTTGTTCGATGTCCCCGACGCGTGCGAAAAGGGCGCTGTCGGAATCAGAGTCCGAAGAAGTCTTGGGTTCGGATGCGACCGCAAAGCCGAGTGCGAGGCAGACAAGGAGCATCATCCTGATACCGGCGTTCATGGTTCCTCCTCTTTCCGGTTCACGGGAATTTCGGGTGACGTTGTCGATCTCCGTTCATCGCAGGCCTTCAGTAGTTGGCCGTCATCGCCGCGGGATTGTAGAGAACAAGCGCGAGGATGTCAAAAAGCGCTGGCGGACGGTGGTCAGCGGACGCGGGACTCGGGTGAAGCGAAAACGGCTACCGGCTCCGCCCCATAAAAGCCCCACCGTCCTCGATAGTCCATCGGCTCGCAGTTCAGGCAATCTGCGCAATCAACAATCTGGAATGAGGTTGCGGATGGCAGGGGAGACGCCGTCCGCAATCTGCAATCGAGAATCTGCAATCTTGAATCAGTTCGACACCCCTGTGGCCGCGGAGAACGCAAAGTGGAGCCAGGAGTCCGGGTTCGCAGCCGCCCTGGGTGTTTTGACTCTTGGCTTTTGACTTCTGACCTTTGACTTGCGCGTCGGACGCCTGCTATGCGCTCAGTTCGCCGGAAGCCGGGAGTATACGATATAAGAATAGAGCACGAGGACAGCGGCAGTGGCCAGCGCGGGCGCGAGTATGAAGGGCAGCGCGTAACGGCCGAAGAAGACGCCCAGCATGCTCACGCCGCCGGCGACCGTAAACAGCCAGCGGCCCAGGCGATGGGTCTTCTCCCACACGACGTCGCTGGCCAGGGTCCATGGCGTCCTGATGCCGACAAAGTAGTTCCGCTTTGCCCTGCCCAGCAACTGGCCCATGAAGATGCACAGCAACCCGAATGCCACCGGCAGAGTCTGGTTCGGCGAGACCCGCACCTGCAGGTTCCACAGAATCACCTGCACACCAATGCCCAGGATGAACAGCAGCACTACCACAATCAGCCAGTCATAGATGCCGCGGAACTGAAGGATGTTCTTCTTCAGCGGGTCGATGCGGGGAATCGCGAAGAAAACGAGCCACGTCAAGGCGATGATGGCCGGCGATATCAGCAGGCTCGGCAGGCGCGGCATGTAGCCGTTTACCTCGCCGGCCGCATTCCAGTGGTCGGCCATCTGTGCCGGCATCCTCGGGTAGAAGACAGCCGCCAGCGCAACCGAAAGCGCCAGTATCACCAGACCTGCGATTTCACCTTTGGTCATGAATGCTCCCTGCTGGACGAAGGCTTGTCCTGTCGGACATCGTTGACTCTACTCACCGTATCTCGATTCTAGAACCCGCGGACGACTATGTCAAATGGCGGGTGAGCCGCCAATCTGCAATCGTCAGTTCACAGCGGAGCGCGGCGGAGGACACGGCGAATCCGCGCCGGTAGCGCATGATTCGGGACATGATGCCGGCCCCGGAAAGCCGGTTGATTGCAGCATTGTGCCGTGCTATACTGAGATACTTTGGCGAGCGTCAGCAGATAACATCGATGGAGGAGCAATGAACCGATATCTTGTCGCGGCTGTGGTCGCAGCCGGCCTGATGGCCGGGGCGGTGAGGGCGCAGTATCTCGAGGCGAAGATTCCCCTCGGTTTCCATATGTTCGAGCCCTGCGCGCTGGCGTATGACTCGACCGACAACGAAGTCTTCTGCGCCGGCGACGGCAGCGCGAACGTGACGGTGATCGATGGCGCGACCGGCCACTATCTCCTGACCGTTCCGGTCGACTCTGCGCCCGAGGCGTTGTGCTGGAACTCGCAGAACGACCGCGCCTATTGTGCGAACAACGCTCGCGGCACCGTGACCGTTATCGACGGCGCGACGAACTCGTCGGTTGCAGCCGTGCCGGTCGGCACCCAGCCCGACGCGCTCTGCTATAACCCGCGGAGCAACAGGGTCTACTGCGCGAATAACGGCTATCCCGGAACGGTAACGGTGATTGACGGCGGGACCAACTCAGTCATCACGACCGTCACGACCGGGATGGCGCCCTGGGCCCTGTGCTGCAACCCGCAGGACAACAAGGTCTATTGCGCGAACTACAGCGACGACAATGTGACGATAATCGACGGCACCACCAATGCGGTCCTCGCGACGCCGGCGACCGGCACCCATCCCTGCGCGCTTTGCTACAACGCTGCCGATGACAAGGTCTACGCCGCGAACGGCGACGGCGGCAGTGTGACCGTGATTGACGGGGCCTCGAACGCAGTGATCACGACGGTCACGGTCGGCACCGATCCCTGCGCGCTTTGCTGGAACTCGGTGGACGACAAGGTCTATGCCGCGAATGAAGTCACCTCGACCGTGACGATCATCGGCGGGGCCTCGAACGCAGTGCTCGCGACGGTCGGGGTGGGAGCGACGCCGCGAGCCTTGTGCTACAACGCCGGGGACGACAAAGTCTACTGTGCGAACGGTGACGGCAGCAGCGTCTCGGTGATTGGGGGGGCCTCAAACGCCGTGGTAGCGACGCCCACGGCTGGGACGGCACCTTGGGCCCTGTGCTACAATCCCCAGCGCGGCCACGTCTATTGCGCGAACCACGGGAGCATGAGCCTGACCGTGCTCGACGGCGGCTCAAACCAGGTTTTCACGACGGTGGCGTCCGACTCCATGCCCTCTTCCCTGTGCTACGACCCCGCGCGCGTCCGGGTCTACTGCGCGAACCAGGGGAGCAACACCGTGACGGTAGTCGACTGCGCCACCAACCGGGCGACTGCGACCGTTCCTGTCGGCGCGGAGCCCTACGGGCTGTGTCTGAACCCGCAGGACAGCAAGGTCTACTGCTGCAACTTCACCGGCAACAGCGTGACGGTCATTGACGCCGTGTCGAATCAGGTCATCACGACGCTGGCGGCCGGGACCGGATGCCTCAGCCTCTGCTACAACCCGCACGACGACAAGGTCTACTGCGCGGCCAACGGCAGCAACCAGGTTGCGGTGATTGACGGCGCGGCGAACACCATTATCACCCGCGTGCCGGTCGGGCATTATCCCGGCTCGCTGCTCTACAACCCGCAGCACAACAAGATCTACTGCACCAACTGGGACGACATGAACGTGAGCGTTATCGACGGCGCATCGAACGCGGTCATCACGACTATCCCGCTCGGCGCGTCAAGCGGCGCCGACGTCTACAACCCGCACGACGACAAGGTCTACTTCGCCGGTTACGACAGCAGCAACGTGACAATCGTGGACGGCGATTCGGATGAGATCATCACGCGCGTGGCCACCGGCACGCGACCGATGGGCCTGGAATACAACCCGCAGGATAACAAAGTCTACTGCGCGAACGAGATGAGTAATACGGTCAGCGTGATTGGCGGGACGTCGAATGCGGTGATCCGCACTCTCACGACCGGCGACTACCCGGTTTCCCTCGCGTACAACCCGGTCGACAATAAGGTCTTCTGCGCGGTTGAAGGCGCGGGCAACATCAACGTGATTGATGGCGCCACCGACTCCATGCTTGGGTATATCTTTGTCGGCGAGGCCCCGACCAACGCGGTCTGCGACCCGGTCCACGATCGCGTGTACGTGGCCAACACGTGGTCCCACAACATCGCCGTAATCCGCGACTCGGCGTTGGGAATCGAAGACCGTCCTGCCCGGGCCGCGCAGACCGGGCGGCTCGAAGTCCGGCCCAATCCGTTCCGCACAAGGACGGCTATCAGCTTGCAGCTTACGGCTAGCGGCCCGGCGGATCTGGCAATATGTGATGCCGCCGGACGTCGCGTTCGTTCCCTCCCGGCCGTTAGCCGTAGGCTGTCGGCGGTTGGCTCATTCTCCTGGGACGGCACCGACGACTCCGGCCGATCCCTGCCGCCCGGCGTCTACTTTGTCACCCTCACCGTGGACGGCTTCACGACCTCGCAGAAGCTCGTCATGGAAAAGTAGCCGATGTGACAGCGGACTGCTCGTAGCAGGCAGCGGCGGGCGCAGGCCCGCCGCTGATTCACAGGCGGCAGGACTGATGTCGGAAGGAGGTAGTCCGCTGGCTGCGAACTGGGAACCGATGCCGAGTCGCCCCGACCGTCGATCTTCAATCAACAATCCAGAATCTACAATCTTGAATGTGACGCGGCGGGTGTTCGGCCAATCTAGAATCTGCAATCCAGAATCTAAATGCCTTGTGCGGGCGTGTTAAGTCGGCGAGATGGACTGCCGACAGCTCACGGCTGACGGCCTTCGGGCTGCGGTGTACGGTTCACGGTATGCGGAAATGTGATGCGGCGGTGGCGGACCAGACTGCCGAAATGGGATGACTGACGCTGGTTCTTTCTGTGCGAGCGGCTAGATCGCCACTCTCGGATAGAACCATGCGCTGAGAACTGATATGAGCAGCGACACCAGGGCAAGTATGCCGATGTCGGAGCCAACTCCCCGGGTGCCGCCGTAAAACATCAGCGTCCGCAATCCGTCGACCATGTAGCTCAACGGGTTCACGGTTGCCGCCACGCGCAGCCAGGTCGGCATGATTGCTATCGGGTAAATCGCGTTCGAGGCAAAGAACAGCGGCAAAGTGATCACCTGACCGATGCCCATGAATCGCTCCCGGGTCTTCACAATCGAGGCGATAATCATGGAGAGGCCGGCGAAGAAGCTCGCGCCGAGCATCACCAGGATGATTACCCCGAGGATGGACACGGGGGTGATGCGCAGCCGGATGCCGAGGATGAGGGTGAAGAGGAATACCACCAGCGCCTGGCTGAGGCCCCTGAGCCCGGCGGATATCATCTTACCCCAGACCAGGGCGAGGCGCGGCGTCGGCGTGACCAGGAGTTTCTGCAACGTGCCGGTGTCGCGGTCCATTATGATGTACAGACCGTAGAAGATGGCAACGAACACGACGGACTGGGTCAGAATGCCGGGCGCGATGAACTGGAGATAGGTCAATCCCGGCGTCGGTATCGCTCGAGTCTTGCTCAGCGCCTCGCCGAAGATACCCAGCCACAGAATCGGCTGGATGGCACGGGAGATGAGCTCGGTGGGGTCATGGATGAGCTTCCGAGCTTCCATCTCGGCGAGCACGTAAGCCTTGTTGAATCCCCGAACAAGGTTGGTGAACATCGACATAGCTGGCCTAGCGGAGCCGCCGCTGGGTCTGCCTCACCCGGCGGACTTCCCGGAGGTTCCCTGACTCCTGCAGCTTGTTGCCGGTGATGAAGACGAAGGCCTCCTCGAGCGTCGCATCGGGTTTCCCGGTCCTGGCTTTCAATTCTGCGGCCGTACCCAGCGCGGCGATCTTCCCCCGGTTCATCACCACCAGGCGGTCGCTGACCTCATCCGCCTCCTCCATATTGTGGGTGGAGAAGAAGACCGTGGTGCCGAACCGCTCCCGCAGTTCAAACAGGTGCTCCCAGACGTCCTGTCGTGCCACTGGGTCGAGCCCGGTTGTCGGCTCGTCCAGCAAGAGAACCTTGGGGTGGTGAAGCATGGCCTGTCCAACCTCCATCTTGCGAATCATGCCGCCCGAAAACGTGCGCACCAGCGCGTCGGTATGCTCCTCCAGCTTCAGAAACGCGAGCATTTCCCGCACGCGTTCCTTCCGCTCGGCCCGGGGAATGTCGTAGAGCCGCGCCATCAGCATCAGGTTCTCGTAGGCGGTGAGGGTGCCGTCGACCGATATCATCTGCGGCACGTAGCCGATGGCCCTCCGGACCGCCGAAGCCCGGTGGACGATATCGTGCCCGTCGATCGATGCCGTGCCGCTCGTCGGAGCGATGAGCGTGATGAGCATCTTGATGGTGGTTGACTTCCCGGCGCCGTTCGGGCCCAGGAATCCGAAGACCTCTCCACTCGAGACATCGAAGGACAAATGGTCGACGGCAGTGAACTTCTTGAACCGCTTGGTCAGATTCTCGGCGTGAATGATGTTCATAGAACCGGGCAGACTAGAAGCATTATACCACGCCTATCAGCCGGTTCAACCCGCCGGGGCAGCCCCAGAACCGAGATAGAACCTGCCACAGAGGCCGCTACCAGACCCGAGGTAACCGCAGATGTCGCAGATGACACAGATTGACGATTCAGGTAGAGCAGAATTCAGAAACCAGAGACCAGAATGCAGAGTTGCGGACACCAAAAGGAGTAGCTGCAGATGACGCAGATTGAGGATTCAGATTGCGTCGATACCCTTGTAGTCAGCAGCGCTATGTTCTGCTTGCTCTAACCTGAAGCTGCTGGGAATCTTCTGTCCGGAGATGCGGTCAAAAAGTCAAACCTAAAAGGAGGGATAGATGGTTCGAAGTCTGCGATATGCGGCCCTGGCGGTGTTGCTCGTCGCAGGTATGGCATTCGGTCAGGGCAAGGCCGCCTTGAAGGGTGGATACCTGGGCGACCTCAGGTTTGACACGAAGTACGGTTTCCATAGTCAGTTGGAGGGTTCCACTGGCAGCAATTCGGATTTCCGCTTCGGCCTTTCGCCCAGGCTGGACTACTTCGTCAAAGACGGCCTGGGAGTCGGCGGCGGGTTCCGCTTCGACTACTCTTCCACTACCTACAAGCAAACCGAGTTGTCCATCGGCCCGCAGGTGGACTACTACTTCACTCAGTGGGAACGCCCGCGCTCGATGTCCGGTTGTCTTGCTTACCTCGGACCGGGCGATTGCATCCCGCATGTCGGGTTCTCGGCCCAGCTCCTGGCTGACCGGACTGACTACGGTCCAACCTACGGGCCGACTACTGACTATGGCTGGAGCACGCGGTTCGAAGTCGGTGTGGCTCCGATAATCGGGGAACGGGTGAGCTTTCCGTTGGATCTCGGCTTCGGGATCCAGAACGCGAAACCTCAGCTTTCCACCCTACGACAGACCCAGTATTGCTTCGACGTGTGTACCGGGTGCGGAGTGTTTCTCTACAAGTAGGCCGGCAGCGGCCTGATTACTGCTAAATTCCGTGCGACCTTGCGCGCGGATGAGCCGGACGGCTGGACCGGCGCTGGTTCGCGGGCGGGGCTGGACGGCCGACGGCTAACGGCGCACGGCTGACGGCTAGGTCAGATATCGGGGTTCGGCGACTGCAAACTGCAAACTGGTAACTGGTCACTTGCGCCTACGGCGCGGCTACCCGCGAGTCTGATAAATGTTTTCCCGAGAAGAACACCCCTCGGCCGGGCACGTGCGGTCAATCTGCAATCGACAATCTAGAATCTGAAATGCCTTGGGCGGGCGTGTCAAATGCGCGGGCGGGACGTCCCGAAACAGGGGGACTGTCTGATTCATGCTATCTGGAATCTACATTGGCCTTGATGGCCTGTCGGAAGCTGCTAGCTGTCGGCTGTGAGCGGAGGGCTCATTCCGGATGGGCGGGCGGAATCTGCCAAGATGTCCCGAAGCTTCCCGCAATAGGGTGCCTGTCCTGACGGATCAGGAGTTAATTAATGTGTCCCCGTTTCTCCCCGCGCGCCACCAAGTCAAGTGGCGGGTGTCCGGCCAATCTAGAATCTGCAATCTAAAATCCAGGACGCCCTCGGGGGCGTGTCAAATGGGCGCACGGAATTGAATGGGACGAACCAAGACGTCCGAGAATAGGGTGGCTGTACCTGATTCGGTCCGCTTGACTTCCCTCCCGGCCCGGCTATGTTCTTGACGATAGAGGAGGAAGAATGCCGGTAACGTATGAGCAGTTCAAGAACGCATTCATCGCCGCAGCCGATCGCTACAGGCTAGGCGATGCCGTGAGAGAGAACTGGGTATGGCTGGAGAGTGACCGAAAGGACAGAGACCGGGTCACGCAGTTGCCCCCTCGCGGGCAAGTGACCACCGATGACCTCACGCGCAGTTCGCAGAGAGTCCTGTTCGATGTCGCCGACGCGCTCGGGTTGGACGTGACCTGGGAGTGTCCGCCAGGGCATGATAGTACGCAGAAGCTCGACGCTGCCCTATTCGGCAGGGCAAGCAGACTGCCGGAGGTTGCATGGGAACACGCCAACCTAATCAAGAATGGCCCAGGCGACGCGAGGAAGCTACTGCTATACCCCGTCCCGTTGAGGGTGCTAGCTACGTACCCGACACCCGAAGAACCCAATAGCCTCAGCCAGCTTGTCGGAGAGTGCAACCACATCGTGCCCCACCAACCGAAGAGCAGCTTCCTCATCATCCTCGGTATGCCGGACGGCACGTGGCAGTTCCGCAGCCGTCAGCCCTCCGGATTCGAGGAGGCACGGTAGCGCGGCACTGTAACGGAACGCCCCTTGTGAGGACACCCAGGCTACAGCGGAGAACCCGTACTCAACCCAGACAGCCCGAAGCGCGTTCCTCTCTCCGCCTGCGCGTCTAACGCAGATGCCCAATCCAATACCATGACCGCACTAGAATCTGCCTCCCGGCGCCGAAACCAGAAAGGAGACAGCGCAACATGAACGGCCAGCTAGTGCCCTCCGATGAGCTTCTCGGTCGCCTCCTCGGAGTCGTGAGCTACAGGTTCAAGACGTTCACGCAGCCGCATGCCAATCGTGACTGGACCGCACTGCTAGAGTGCCACCTCGCACACGTGGCCTCAGAACTCGGCTTACAGACCGCCGACTACCTTGTGCGGGAACCTAGGCAGAATTGTGTCCAGAGACACGGACTCCAGTTGCGGCGTGACAACTGCACGGTGGCGGCCATCGCTTGGGAATGGAAGTCGAGCAACGAATACCCAGACCTGTTGCCTTTGAGGCATCTCCTCCGGAGCGATGCTGAACTGAAAGTGTTTCTGACTGACACACTTGTCGGGGAGGGCGCCGTACGGGCTGCTGAATTGGGTGAAGTCCTCGCGAGGCACGGTGTCAATCCGAAAGACCGCAGCGTGCTAGCGGTCGTGTTTGCGGGTGCCGGGAAGAACGCACTTGGCCGACTCGCGAGCGTGACCGTGGTTGGCCAGCCGGACCTAGTTCGGTGGATTCCCAAGAGGAGAGCCTGTTTCGATTGTGGCCTTGGGCACTAGGCGTGGATACGACGCAGCAAGTGCAGGGAGGAATCATGCAAAAGGTACTGGCCGTGATAGGGGTGGTTGCAGTCGGAATCGTCGTTGGGCAGTGGCTACCCGACCAGCGACTGACTACGGATACTACCGCCTCAATAACGTCTCTGTCCAACAACGCCAGGAACGTGGCGGCTCAGGGGGACACGGTGCATGTCACATGGCTTGACGGGCCAGGCGGAAGTGAGCAAGTCTGGTACAAACGCTCGGTGGATGCGGGTGCCACGTGGACCGCTGATACGCAACTCACCAACTCGCCTGCTAGGCCGGACGTCCCGTCGATTTCCGCCGCGGGTGCGACCGTCTGCGTTGTTTGGAGTGACATCCGCAATGGGCACGACGCAGATGTCTACTTCAAGTGTTCGACCAATGGTGGCGCGACCTGGGGTAGTGAGGTTAGGTTGACCTCGGATACAGCAGACCAGGAGTACGCCTCAGTTTCCGCATCTGGAAGCTCCGTGCACGTCGTGTGGACGGACACTCGCCTTGTGAAGTATCAGGTTTACTACCGGCATTCGACCGATAGAGGTGTCACTTGGAGCAATGAAGTAATGTTGCCGAGTGATACGGCTGGTGCCGAGAATGCCACTGTGGTAGCGTCTGGATCCAGCGTCCACGTCTTCTGGAAGGACTACCGGAGCGGCAGCTACGAGGTATACTACAAGCGTTCAATCGACGGTGGGACGACGTGGGATGCCGACCGTTGCTTGGTGTCGTCGCCGACACTAGGCGCGTATCCGACTGCTGCAGTATCGGGCAGTAACGTGCACGTGGTGTGGCTGGATTTTCCCGGGAACTACGAAATCTACCACAAAGGATCGACCGATGGCGGCACAACGTGGAGCGCCGACCACAGGGTCTCCAATAACGACTCGGTGTCGTGGTCTCCGTCGGTAGGTGCCGCGGGCTCGACGTGCCACGTCACTTGGTATGATGGGCGACAGGGAGACCTCGGTCTGTACTACCGTAAGTCCACGGACGCCGGTGGGTCGTGGGGCCCCGAGACAAGGCTGACGACGTGCCACTCCATGTACCCTTTCCCGGTGTTTCATGTGGCGGCCTCTAGATCAGCAGCGCACGTTGTGTGGTATGATAACCGGGATGGCAACGATGAGATCTACTACAAGCGGAACGTCACAGGCGCGGGTCTCTCCGAGGGGTCAACGATCAGCGTGCCTGGTCGCCCCGGCCATGCCCTGACCATTACACCAAACCCAAGTCGCGGCAGTCTCGTCGTACTGAGGTGCGACATGGAGCACGGCGTCCCATTGAGGATCCGACTCATCGACGTACTTGGACGCTCGCTGATTGAGCGACCGGCGACGCCTACGAGAGCCGACGAGGTCAGCCTTGACATCGGTCACCTGGCGGCTGGAGTGTACGTGGTTGAACTCTGCTCGGATCTCGGACACGGCGCGACCGCTCTGCTCGTTCGACACTAGCAACCCTACACTCGCGTAATCTGAGGGTAATTCCGGGGACATAATAAGCAATTCTACTTCCGTCAAGTCTGGCAGGAATCCTGTCTCCATGGAGGCTGTAGGATAGGACGGGGAGGGACGGGAGTCAAGCGGGGGAGAGCTAACAGCTCGCAGCTTACAGCTAGCGGCCTTTGCCGGTCCCGGGTTTGTCGCGGGCGAGGGCGGGCGCCGCTGCGACGACGTCGGCGTACAGGCTCTCGGGGCAGAGGTCGATGTCGCCGGGCCAGGCAACCGTGTGGCTTTCCGGGTCAATGAACACCTTCTGGAACTCCGCCGGGTCTTTCCAGACGGCAAACACACCCTTGCCCACCAGCGGGGCGAGGTCAATCTCGCCCTCGACTCCGTCCTCGAAGCGCAGGTCGAGCCGGTATTCAGGTAACGCTCGGGCAGAGATAATACGGTGCATCGTTGCTCCTACTTGAGGGGCGCGATCCGGGAAAGAGGCTCGTGCGCGACTGCCTGTTTCCAGACTCGGCGCAGCTCCTCCTTGTGCGTCGCCGCCCATTCCACAACCAGGCCTCGAACTCTCGGCGGCAGGTTGCGGGGGATTGTGGGGACACTTTACTTAACTCCAAATCCGTCAAGGCCACAGCGCGGGCGGCTGACAGCTCACCGCTCACAGGCCAAGGCAGCGACGGACCGCGTTCTCGACCTGGAGTACGGCATCGTTGGTCATCCGGCCCGCGGGTTTGTCAGGGAAGCGTTTGGGGTCAGAGTAGCGGTGAATTCGCGGTCGATCGCCTGAAGCTCCGCTCGAATGTCGCGGTCTCTGGCCATCACAGCAAGCTCGGAGTCGAGTGGCGCGGCATCGGTTTGTTCGTCCGCGGCCACCCGGGCACGCAAGCGATGCGCCAGGTCTTCGAGCAGACGCAACTGGTCTGCAGGCGAGAGCCGGTCGATGAGGGCTTCGAGCTCAGGCAGTGTGCTGGCTGACACGTTGCTCCTTTGTCACAAACTGGGAACGCCGGCCCTGGACTCCGCCTTGCGGTTGGTGCCGGGACAGGATCCGGCCTTCGTTCCTTCGAGGAGAGGATAGCAGTGCTCGTTCGCGAGTCAAGGCAGGGCGGACGGGGCTGAGTCATTCTGGATGCAGGCTTCTGGGGTAGATTCTGAGGAATGCGGACCAGACTATCAGCGCCAGACCGAGGAGCAGCAGCCACCATGGGTAGTTGGTGGGTACGTGAGCCGCGGGGTCGGCTCCGGGTGCTGCGTGAAGTCCGAGAGGGCCGTAGGTGAGGCCATGGCGGGCGACGAGCAGGCCGTGGTCGCTTAGGAAGGAGAGGAGAATTGCGGCGGGACCGATTGTCAGGGCGAGCCGGTCAATGAGGTTTGCGCGGGCGGCTCGGCCGGTCCGACCCAGATTGACGTAAGCCAGACCGAGGGCAATCATCAGCGCGGACACGAGAACCGGGGCTAGAATCGGCGCGACCCAGGGAATGGGTATCAGGAACAGGATGTCCCAGGTTAGCAGCGAGGGCGGCCAGCCGAGGATTGCCTTGAGTCCGAGGTAATAGGCAATGTCCCAGACCCCGAAAGCAAAGAGGAACCACGAGAACCGTTCAAGCCGATTCTTTCCCGCCAGCCAGGCAATGACTGCGAGCATGATGAGCGTGGCAGCTTCGCGGCCCGATTCCACGAGCAGGATTGGCTTGAGCATGGTGGTGTTCAAGAGGAAGGCAAACCCTGCCGGGTAGTATATCTGGCGCAGATAGACTACCACCGCAGCCTCGCAATAGCCCATAGCCAGGGCGAACAAGCCCAAGAGCAGAGCCCTCCTCGTGCCGGCCAAATGGGTTTCGCTCAAGGCGAACCTTGCCGATACGCGCCGCGTTCACGCATGGCACAATGATAGGCGTCTGCTGTCCGTTTGCCAAGGACAGAAACGGAAAGGAAAGGGGTCGTGGAATCGAGGATTCGAGGGGTCGAGTGGCGGGAAGGGACAGTAGAGCAACTCCAACCGAGGTCAGAAGTCAGAGACCAGAAGGGGATAGGAAAGGGATAGAGAGATCGAGGGATAGAGGGATCGAGAGCGGGGGAGGACGATAGACAAGTCAAGAGGCAAAAGCCAAAGGCCATAAGCCAAAACAGCGGAGCGGGCGAAGGCAGAGGCGAGAGGCCAGAGTGCAGAGCGAAGGCAGAAGCCAAAAGGCAAAGGCCAGAAGCCAAGACCGCGAGAAACGGCGGGAAGCAGAAAAGAACTGAGGAAATAGCGAAGGCGGAACATCGGGTCTAACTTGCCTATTCTCATTAGGTTGATGCCAGTCGCAGGACGAAAAGTCCGCATATAGGGGTCGCCCGGGGGCATGCCCTTTGAGGAGCTTTCGAGGAAGCCATGAAATGAGCTTTGAAGTGAGCTTTGAACTGAGCTTTCGGAAGAGCTTTGATGCGAGCTTTCGACGGAGCTTTGCAGCGAGCGATGTGAGAAGCAATGCGCTGAGCTTTGAGATGAGCGATGCGCGATGCGATGTAACGAGCTTTGAGTTGAGCAATGGAAGATGCTGTGAAGTACGCTTTCGAGCATGCTTTCCAAGGTACTTTCCGGCGAGCTTTGGGGCGAGCTTTCTAACGAGCTTTCGTCGCAGCATTCATCTGCGCGGAAAGGGGTCCAAGGATCAAGGAAACAAGGGGTCGGGCGGCGGATGGCGGGTAGCGGTCAGCGGACGGGAATCTGCGTCATCTGCGTAATCTGCGGTTACTCGTCCCTTCGTCCATCGTCTCTTCGTCCATCGTCAATTCTGCATTCTGGTCTCTGGTTTCTGAATTCTGCTCTATCCGAGTCCTGAATCTGCGTCATCTGCGTAATCTGCGGTTAATCCTCTCCGGCTTGGCGTTCTTGGCGGTTGTCTCCTCTGCGGTTGGCGGATAGCGGTCAGCGACCGGGTCCCGGCGCTACAGGGCTTTTTGGTAGATGCGGAAGCGTTTGGCTATCTGGCCGCCGACTCGTTCAACCTCGGCCCGCATCTTGAGGTTGGTCTCCAGTTCGTGGTGGCTGTCTATCTTCTCAAACCCGTTCGCGATTGCCGTCCGCATCATTGCCGCGCCCAGCAGCACGTCGAGTCCCCGCCCCCGGCAATCCTCGCGTATCCCGGCGAGTAGCGCGTCGAGCTGCTTTGTCTTCTTCATCGCGGCCATTATCTGCAGGATGCCGAACGGGAACAGGTGGCCTTTGCACTTGCGCAGGCCTTCGTTCATGTGCGGGATTGAGATGACGAACCCGACGACGTCTTCGCCTTTGAGTACTATCTTGACGAAGCGCGGGTCGATGACCGGCAGGTACTGCTTGGTCAGCGCGTCCATCTCGGCGTCGGTTAACGGTACATAGCCGTAGATGTTCGTATAGGTTATGTTCATCAGGCCGAAGACGCGCCGGCCAAAGGGCTTCAGTTCCTTCGACTTGGTGAACTCGACCAGCTTGAACTCGGGCTGCCGCGCCGCGCGCGCGCTGATCTTCTCGTAGAATTCCGGCAGCTTGTCCGAGAGTTTGACGATGTAGTCGACGTAGTCGACTTCCTTGGTATAGCCGGCCGCGTCCATGAACCGGACGATGTACGGGAAGTTGTGGAATGAATCCAGCGTCGGCTCGCAGTCGAAGCCCTCGAAGAGGAACCCTTGCGGGTCCTGGTCCGAGAACCCCATCGGTCCAACCAGCTTGTTCATGCCGAGTTCGCGCGCCCAGTTCTCGACGAACGCAATCAGGGCTGAGAAGACGTCCTGCTCTTCGTAGCACTCAAGGAACCCGAACCGGCCGGTACACTCATGTCGCAGCTCGTTGCATCGCCGATTGACGATGCCCATGATGCGGCCGACCACCTTGCCGTCGCGCCGCGCCAGCGCGAGCACCGCGTCGGCGTGCTGGAACGCGCGGTTCTTCTTCGGGTCGAAGAACTTCCAGTTGTCCATGTAGATGGGCGGAATCCAAAGCGGGTTGGTGCGGTTGACCCTGGCTGGCAGGTAGATGAACTCCCGCAGCTCGCGGCGGTTGCGGATTTCAGCGACTTCGAGTGCCATCGGATGTGAATGCCGGCAATTCGCGGTCAGTCCCGCAGGCGATATTCAGCGCGTCGGCCGGCAGCCGGTTGAGTGCTTCGACAATGTAGGTTCTGGTCATCTGCCCTTCGAGGGGAGACTCTAGCGACGGATGGGATGGGGGTCAAGCAGAGAGATGGCTGACGTCCAACCTCTAACGGCCAGCGGCTTCCGATTACTGAGTGCGGAAGAAGGGAGTATGGGCAACGGATAATCCAGAAGTCAGAAACCAGAATGCAGAATTCCGGGCGTGGCGGAGCAGGGAGAAAGTCAGAAGGCAGAGGCCAAAGGCTAAGAGCCAAAGCGGCAGGTTGAGAGAGAAATAGAGAGAGCGTGAGGGAGCGAGTGCGAGGAGTGGGCGGTCAGTGACAGTAGCGGGCGCGGGCGTTGGAGACCGAGATGATGTGTACTTGCCCGCAGCGAGGACCGAGCGCGAGCAAAGCCCGGTCGCCAGTTACCAGCGCGGCGGCACCGGCCGCGAGCGCGCAGTGTATGAATTTGTCATCGTCCGGGTCAGAGCAGAGGCGAGGGCCTTCCGGGACCCGGAATCGGTCGCAGTAGGGCAGGACGAACTCCGCCATGATGGCGACGGCCTCGTGTTTGCCCAGCCGGAACTTCGGGTACTCCAGCACCCGCGCGTACTCGTCGAGAATCGGTTCGCTCGCCGCGAGTCGGAATCGGCCTCCGCGCCAGGCATCGAGCAGGGCCGATGCCTCGGAGCGGAAGAGCAGCACCGACACCAGGACGTTGGTGTCGAGCACCAGCCGCGTTACTTCTTCTTCCTCGCCCACCGAACCGCCCGTGTAACCTCACCCGGTCTGATTCCTTCCTGCTCAAGCCGGTCGCGCACCCGGTCTATGTCGACGGCGGGCACGATCTGCACCGGCCGCAGGACCAGTGCATCGCACACTACCTCGGCGTCGAAGTAGTCGGTCGTCGGCAGGCGGTCGAGCAACGCCTTGGGTATGGTGAGTTGGTTCTTTGTCGTCTTCTTGGTCAACAAGTGTCTTCTCCTTACTTTCTTACAGTAAGGATAAGACGTTGGAGGCGGCGTGTCAAGCGGTGAGAACGAGAGGTGGTCCAATGGTCAAGTGGCCTGGTGCGAGGAACGGGCTACCAGGCGGTAGCTAAGTCAGGGCAGGGGACAATTCAGAATGCAGAAACCAGAGACCAGAATTCAGAATTGCGGGAAGGCGGGCGCCGGCGGGCTACCAGACGGCAGCGACGTCGGTGGAGGAGGCGCGGGGTTCGAGGGAGAGGGCGCCGGGGGCGCAGGCGGTGCGGCAGATGCCGCAACCCCAGCACTTCCTGCGGTCCACGATGACGCCGTTCTGACGCGGGGCGGCGCTGATTGCCCCGAACGGGCAGCGTTTGATGCAGCGGCGGCAGCCGGTGCAGAGTTCTTCGTTGCGGCGGATGACGTCTTCGCCTTTCCACATGATGCGGACGCCGCCCTTGAGCTGAATCTTCATCGCCATGCACCCGCTGGGCAGGTCGCAGTTGCAGATGGCCGCGATGAACGGGGTGATGAAAGTCCAAGCCGTGTGGCAAAGCCCGCGCTCTTCGGCGTTTCGCAGGTACGCCACAGCTTGGTCTTTGGTGAGTCGTTCGAACCCCTGGGAGGCCGGGCCGCCGGAATAGTCGCGAAAGCCCTCGGCGAGGAGCGTGTCGTGTTTGTTCACGGTCATCACGATGCAGCATGACTCGGCGTCGGAATGCGGCTGCATCGCGCCGCGGCAGACGCAGGGCAGGCGGGTGATGTTCGTGGCGATGTCGAAGAGGGGCGCGCACTCTTCGAGCGGGACCGGTTGGCCAAAGTGATGCTTCTGCGCCGCGACTTCGGGCTTGCGGGTGAAGTGCTTTCGAGCCGGACGCGGGACGAAGCGGAGCGCGGCGAGCCCGGCATTGGCCGTGCGCCGGTTGGCCTCGAAGTTGCGGATGAAGTCAACGATGAACCCGCGGCGGGCGAGGTCCGACTCGAGGTCCATGGCGTAGTTTTGGGCATTCGCATACCAGCGCTTGCCCTCGCCGTGCTGGGCGCAGAAGTTACACATGGAAACCTATTGTAGCGCGCAGACGGGAGTATTACCACAAAGGTAGGAGGAGGACCCGGACAAACCAGAATTCAGAAACCAGAGATCAGAATGCAGAATTGAGGCGCGGAGGGAACCAACCACAGATGGACACAGATAAACACGGATAGGACCGACGACAACCGCCAAGAGCGCCAAGACGCCAAGGAGTAAGGGGAAAGTGGAAATGGCGAAGGGCGGATTCAGAGAGTACTAACCGCAGATTACACAGATTCATGTCCTGACCGGGCCAAAGAACCCCAGGTTCCTTGGCCCCCAGAACCCGATTCGCGCGACCAGGGCACGAAGTCGCGAGGATACCGAAACCCGGACACCGCTGAAGGCCCTTGGTCATGAATGAGACTAGTTCGTGTCAGTCGTCTGGAGCAGGTTTTCATGCCTATCCGCTTGTGGCTCGGGGCTTTGGGCTTGAGGCTGGAAGACTGACACCCCCACCTAGGGGATTACCCTGCAGATAGTAGACAGGATTCAGTAGACAATAGACAGGGGGGTTATCTCCACCGCAATTCCGGGATGAACCTCCACCGGAATTCGCCGGGTTGCTTCACCGGTTCCTATCCGGTTTGCTTTCCCGGTTAGTCTACCCGTTACTCCACCGGTTCCTCTCCGGGTTGGTCGGAGCGTTGCGGCCCGGCTAACTCCGTGGGTTGCCGTCCTCGTTGCTCCCGAGTAAGCTCTGGCCGTTGCTCTCCGGTTTGCTCAGAGCTTTGCCTCCCGAGCTGTGAGCCGCTCGGTCGTCATCATCATCGACGCCCTGGGTGAAGCGACTTCGGGAGAACGAAACAACCTGGCCGGTTTCATTGCAGCGGACTGCCAGGCTTCGCACCATGCGGCGCGGGCTGTCACTGTCGTCGGACTTCCGGCCTGCGAGGGCGGCGACGGCTACTTGCCGAGCTTGCGGATACGTTCCGGACGGCGGGCCAGCAGGTAGATGAGCGCGCCAACCCAGTGTGTGAACACAATGACGAGTGCCCAGATGAGCCGGCTGTTGCCCTCGTCGGTTTCGCGGGTCAGGACTTCGACCAGCATCCACACCCAGAAGGCCAGCGCGCAGACCGAGAACAGGCCGACAAGGAAGATGAACGGCAGCAAGGCCGCTCCGCACGAGCTGGCGGCAAGCGTCGAACCGAGTGTATGCACCAGCCAGAATAACTTCCGCGGGCTGCCAGTCAAGATGCCGCACTCGGCTCGCAACTGTCTGATGCGCAGCAAGAGGCCGCTTCGGCTCGGCGCCTTCGAGCTGTCCCCGTTGCAAGCACAAGGGCCGCGGATGAACCGCGGCCCTTATCGAAGGAGGCAGATGCTAGCCGAGAATGGCTTTCAGGTCCGCATCCGGCGTGGTAATCGGCATGATGTTGAGCTTGTCCTGCAGTATCTTCACGAGGTTCGGGGTGAGGAAGGCGGGGAGGCTGGGTCCGATGCGGATGTTGGTGATGCCGAGGGAAAGGAGCGTGAGCAGGACCGCGACCGCTTTCTGTTCGTACCAGGAGAGAATGATAGAGAGGGGCAGCGAGTTGACGTCCGTGTTGAAGGCCTTGGCGAGCGCGAGGGCAATCTGGATGGCCGAATAGGAGTCATTGCACTGACCGATGTCGAGCAGGCGCGGGATGCCTTCGATGTCGCCGAACTCGAGGGTGTTGAACTTGAATTTGCCGCAGGCGAGGGTGAGGATGACCGAGTCCTTGGGCACCTTCTGGGCGAACTCGGTGTAATAGTTGCGACTGGCCTTGACGCCGTCGCAGCCGCCGATGAGGAAGAAGTGCTTTATCTTGCCGGCTTTGACGAGGTCAATCACCTTGGGCGCAACCGACATCACGGCATCGTGGCCGAAGCCGACCGTGATGTACTTCTCTTCGCCGTCTTCGGCAAAGCCCGGTGCTGCCTGCGCAGCATTGATGACCGGTGTGAAATCCTTGTCCGGGCTGATATGGGTGACGCCGGGCCAGGCAACGAGGCCGGTCGTGAAGATGCGGTCGACGTAGCTCTTGTGGGGCCGCTGGATGCAGTTGGTGGTCATCAGGATCGCGCCCGGGAACTGGGGGAACTCGGTCTGCTGGTTCTGCCAGGCAGTGCCGAAGTGGCCGACAAGGTGTTTGTACTGGTTGAGCTTGGGATAGCCGTGGCAGGGAAGCATCTCGCCGTGGGTGTAGACGTTGATGGCCTTGCCCTCGGTCTGCTTGAGGATTTCCTCAAGGTCTTTGAGGTCGTGGCCGGAAACGAGGATGGCCTTGCCTTTGACCGGGGTCATGCGCACCTTGGTTGGTGTCGGGTGGCCGTAGGCGCCAGTGTTGGCCGCGTCGAGCAGTTCGGTAGCACGGTAGTTGAGCTTGCCGGTGTTCAGGGCCTCGGTGAGCAACTGGTCGGCAGTGAATGTTCCGGAAGCGAGCAGGTCGAGGAGTCGGTGGAACTCGGCGTAGACGGCGTCGTCTTCTTTGCCGAGCACGCGCGCGTGGTCGGTGTACGCGGCCGCGCCTTTGAGCCCGAATAGAACCAGGTCGTGCAGGTCCGCGATGTCATCGCCCCATTGTTGGTGGCGGGCGAGGATGCCTTTGTCGCGGCCCTGCTCGACCAACGCCTTGATGCCTACTGCGGGGGTCCAGTCAGCCGGGCCGGTCAGTGTTTCCGGCGTCTTGCCGGCCTTATGGCAGGCGTCCTCGTACATTCGCTTTGCATTGAGGCGCATCCCCGCAGCGTGCCTGAGCAGGTTTTCGAGACGCGCCGGGTCGAAGTCGACGTTGGTGATGGTTGCGAAGAGGGCCTCGACCGTGAAGGCGTTGACCTCAGGGTGGGTCTTGCCGAGCTGCCGGGCGCGATGGGCGTACATGGCGATGCCCTTCACCGCATAGAGAAGAAGGTCCTGCAGGGTCGCGCAGGTCTCATCCTTGCCGCAGACGCCTTGGACTGTGCAGCCGGTGCCTTTGGCGGTTTGTTCGCACTGGTAGCAGAACATGCTCATTCGATAACTCCTTTGGGTTTCCTATTCATCCATGCGCGGAGGCCGGTCAGGCCTCGGTAGTTTGACCACGAGAAACTCGAGCCGGTTTCCGGTTTCGTTCCGCACCCGGTGAAAAGTCTCTTTCGGATGGGGTACAAGCGTGCCGGCTTCAGCCTGTACGCGTCCGGCATCGGACTCGATGGTCGCGGTCCCGGTAATGATGTAGAAGAGCGTGTCCACCGGCGAGGCATGGCGCACCAGCGCGTGGCCGGCCGGCAGATGGATGTGGACCACTTCGACGAGGGGAGAAGCGAAAAGGCGGTGAGCATCGAGGCCGTTCGGGTTGGGAACGACCGGCGACTCAGCGACGGTGATAGGCTTCACGCTACTTTCTTTCCGTCCACGTCGATTGTCACCTCAGCGAAGGGGATGGTCCTGCCCGAGTCGGCGATGGCCTGTTTGACCAGTTGCACGAGGCCGAAGCAGCAGGGCACGGTCATGTGGGCGACCAGCACCGACTTGGGTGAATTATGTCTGAACATCGCGGTCAGCTTCTCTCGGTAGGCGTCTGCATCGTCGAGCTTGGGGCATGCTATTATGAGGACCCGGCCTTTCACAAGGTCTTCGTGGAAGTTCGGGTGGGACGAGCCGACGCAGTCCGCTGATATCAGCAGGTCGGCGTTCTTCAGGTACGGCGCGGTAGCAGGTATCAGCGTTAGCTGAATTGGCCAGTTTCTGAGCGCAGATAGGGGTCTAGGGGTCGAGGATTCGAGGGGTCGAGTGGAGGACGGAAGTTCAGGAGAGAGGCTGCGGACGGCGGAACCGGGACAGCCGCAGGCCAGGGGCTCTTCGCTTTGACTCTTGGCTTTTGGCTCTTGGCCTTTGGCTTCTGTCCGAGGGCTTGCCATGTTGTGTTGCTTGAGGTAGGCAAGGGCTTCGTTGTAGTAGTTGCAGGCGCTGTGGTCCTTGAGGTGCTTCAGGTGCGCGGCAATCGTGTTCGGGCCGGCTTTGACGATGTTCGCCATCACCTTGGCCTCGTCGTAGGGCTCGGCGACTCGTTCCTCTACCGTCATCGCGCCTTCGGGGCAGTTGCCCACACAGGCGCCGAGCCCGTCGCAGAAGAGGTCGGATACCAGCCGCGCTTTGCCGTCAATCACTTGCAGGGCGCCTTCCGGGCAGTTGGGAATGCACTGGCCGCAGCCGGTGCACTTCTCTTCATCAACGTTGATAATCTTGCGCTTACTTCCCATTCTTGTCTCCGAATTCCTTAACCAGGTCGGTCAGACGTGTGCGTCCCAGGGTGCGTATCACGTCGCGGTTGAGCTTGCCGAAGTAGCCACTCAGCGCGCAGCCGCCTGCCTTGCACACCGGTTCGCCGAACAGGCAGGAGCGGGCCTGCATCGGCCCTTCAACTGCCTCGTAAATCTCCCTGAGCGATATCTGCCGCGGGGGACGGTTGAGCCGGTACCCGCCGGTCGGACCGCGCGTGCCGGTGACGAGGCCGGCATGCTCGAGCGCGACCATCACCTTGGCCAGGTGCGCCGTCGACGCATCAAGCCGGGCCGCAATCTCGCGGGTGCGAGTTGTGGGCTCGGACGAAGCCGCGATGACCGCCAGCGCGTGGAGGCCGAGGTTCGCCGCCTCCGTTACCCGGAAGGGGCCGGAACCGGTCGGGCGTGAGTTATTAGTCATTTCGGTATTAGAATACATAAATAGCGCCGGCTGTCAAGCTCGGCGTTGTGGGAACCGGACCGGACGTGACCGGCTCTTTGCTGAGACCCCTGAAACCGGCACGCGAGCCCGCCGCAATGGCCCAAAGATATAGAGAAGGTGAGGAAGGAAGTGCTCGCAGTTTACCTGGCGCGCATCTGTGCCTTCGTGACTGAATTGCGGGTTCGGGGGCCGTCCGGCTTGACAAGCGGGCATGATTTGAGGACGCTACGGGGTGGTTTCCGGCGATACGTGCCCGGTGCGGCGCCCGCGAGCCTTCCTCTTCCCGGTGATCGGCGCGCTGGTCGTCCTGGCCTGGTTGAACCGTTTCATCCAGGACGACGCCTTCATCTCGTTTCGCTACGCCCGGAATTTCGCGAACGGGCTGGGCCTCGTCTGGAATCCGGGTGAGCGCGTCGAGGGTTACACCAACTTCCTCTGGACCGTGCTGATGGCAATCCCACACAAACTTGGCTTGAGTCCCATCGCGTTCTGCTACGGCTTCGGCCTGGTGCTCTTCGCGTTCACGCTCTATCTCACCTACCTCGCGGCGCGGTCGGTGCTGGGTTTGGAACGACCGGCCCTGATTGCGGTCGTGCTGCTGGGCACGAATTACACCTTCAGCGCGTTCGCCACGAGCGGCATGGAGACGCAGTTGCAGGCCTGCCTCTTCGTGTTGGCGGTTCTGCTCTTTCTGCGTCTGGGTAAGGAGGGCTCGGCTGTGTCCGGAGCGGCGTTCCTGTCGGCGGTGCTGGGTCTGGCCTTGTTGACGAGGCCGGATTCCGTGCTGCTGGTTGTCGTGCTGCTGCCGATGGCGCTTCGAGTCCTGTGGCAGAAGCAAGGCCGGCGCATCGGCGGGCTTCTGGCGCTGACTCTTCCGCTCGTCGCAGTGGTGGGACCGTGGCTGGTCTGGAAGCTCGCGTTCTACGGGAATCTGCTGCCGAGTACTTTCTACGCGAAGTCTCCGACATCTGTCTCGCTGTTCAGGGGACTGTTCTATCTGGCGGCCTTTGTCGGCATCTACTTTCTCTTCCTGCTTCTGCCGTGGGCGGTGAAGGCCGGCCGGCGCTTGCTTCGGTCTCGCGAGCCGAAGCTCCTGATGCTCTCCGTCATTGTCGGGTTATGGTTCGCGTACGTCGCCGTGTTCGGCGGCGACTTCATGCAGTTCAGAATGCTGGTGCCGGTAATGCCTTTCCTCTTCATCCTGATAACCTGGGTGTTGTGTGCCGTGGTCCAGACACGCCCTCTCCGGGCAGGACTTGTGGCCGTCATCCTGGCCGGTTCAATCTTCTGCGGCGTGTTCCATGGCCGGGGCATACTTCGCCACGGGCTTGAGTCCATCCACCGCCTGGCCGAGCATCTCACGTCGGCTTCTGAGAACTGGGCCGGTATCGGGTCGGTGTTGGGGCAGTCATTCGGCAGTGACCGGAACGTGGTAATTGCCACCACCGCAGCCGGGGCGATTCCTTACTACTCAAACCTGCGGACGGTAGACATGCTCGGACTCGACGACCCCTGGATCGCCAGGCATGGTCGTTACCTCAGTTCCCGTCCAGGACACCATCGCGTCGCCACCCTCGGCTACCTCGTAGGCAGGGGCGTCAACCTGGTGATCGGTCCCCCGGCAATGGTCAACAGCGATTCTCTGGCCCGTACGATCGAGTTGGAACGGTTCATCTGGGGATTCGGACGTCAAGACACGGTGCCGGAGGATGCCCGGATGGTGGAGATTCCCATCGACCACGGGTACAGCCTTGTCGCATTGTACCTTGTCCGGTCAGAGCACGTCGACAGCGTAATTGCCCGGCG